>NZ_BAAAPF010000309.1:0-8185 GCF_039531005.1 Streptomyces synnematoformans | reverse complement strand
ACTTCCGCCCGGACCACCGCCACGCCCGGGCGCCAGCCCCCGTACCCCCGCCGCCTACCCCGCGCACTCCCGCCCCGCGTCGCCGGAGGCTCTGCACGGCCGGCCTCCCGCGCCCCCCCTACGGCTCCAGCACCACCTTCCCCACCGTCCCCCGCGACTCCAGCGCCCGGTGGGCCTCCGCCGCCCGCGCCAGCGGGTAGCGCTGCACCAGCGGCGTCCAGCGGCCCGTCGCCGCTTCCGTCAGCGCCGCCTCCTCCATCCGCCGCAGCGGGTTGTCGCCGCCGATGCGGCTGAGCCAGTCGGGGCCGAGGACGTTGACCGACGTGATGCCCCGCTCCGCCAGCTCCGCCGCCGTGAACTCCAGCGGCGCGCCCGACGACCAGCCCAGCACCAGGTGCCGCCCGCCCGGCGCGAGGAGGCCGGCCGCCGCGCGGGCGGCGGGGCCGCCGACGGTGTCGAGGAGCACGGTGGCGCGGCGGGCGCCGAGGGCGGCGCGTACGTGCTCGGGCCAGGCCGGGTCGGTGTAGTCGGCGGCGGTGTCCGCGCCGAGGTCCCGTACCTGCGCGACCTTCTCCGGGCCGCCCGCCAGGCCCACGGCGTACGCGCCGACGTTGCGGGCGTACTGGACGAGCAGCGAACCGACGCCGCCCGCCGCCGCGGTGACGATCGCGACGTCGTCCGCCGTCACCGCGGCGAAGTGCAGGAACGCCATCGTCGTACGCCCCGTGCCGATCATCGCGACGGCCTCCGCGGCGTCGAGGGAGTCGGGCAGCGCGTGCAGCCGCTCGGCCTCGGTGACGGTCAGCTCCGCGTAGCCGCCGGGGACGAGGCCGATGTGGGCGACGACGCGGCGCCCGAGCCACTCCGGGTCGACGCCGTCGCCCAGGGACTCGACGGTGCCGGCGACCTCGCGGCCGGGGATCGTGGGCAGGTCGGCGGGGGGCATGGGACCGCCGGTCTCGCCGCGGCGGAGGGCGGTGTCGAGGAGGTGTACTCCGGCGGCGGCGACGGCGATACGGACCTGGCCGGGGCCGGGTACGGGGTCGTCGGTCTTCTCGTAGACGAGGTTCTCGGCGGGGCCGAAGGCGTGTAGTCGTATGGCGTGCATGGGACCAGCGGACAACGTGAACAGCGCTTCAGGTCAAGCGCGGGAGCCGCGCCGTGCCGGACGGCCGCCCGTTGTCAGTGGGGTGCGTCACGATGGGGCGCATGACGCGGCGGAAGGCGATCAGGGTGCCGAGGCGGCCGGAGGTGCGGCTGCCGGAGGCCCTCGGGGAGTACGGCGGCGGGGGCCGCGGCGGTGCGGGCGGCGACGCCGGGGCGTACCGGGCGGCGGATCTGGAGCCCGACGGGGACTACGACGCGCTGGAGTTCACCGGGCTCGACCTGACGGGGGCGGACGGCGCGGGCGCGCGCTTCCTGGACTGCGCGCTGCGCCGCTGCGTGCTGGACGCGGCGCGGCTGCCGAACGCGCGGCTGATCGACTCGGTGCTGGCGGAGGTGCGCGGCGCGGGCACGGACCTCGCGGGGGCGACGCTGCGGGACGTGGAGCTGACGGACACGCGGCTGGGCGGCGTGCAGCTGCCCGGGGCGACGCTGGAGCGGGTGGTGGTGCGGGGCGGCAAGGCGGACTTCCTGAACCTGCGCGGGGCGCGGCTGACGGACGTCGTGTTCGAGGACTGCGTGCTGGCGGAGCCGGACTTCGGCAACGCGCGGCTGGAGCGGGTGGCGTTCGAGGGCTGCGCGGTGCAGCGCGCGGACCTCTCGGGCGCGCGGCTGACGGACGTGGACCTGCGGCGCGCTGCGGAGCTGACCCTCGACCGCGGCGTGGACCGCCTGGCGGGCGCGGTGATCAGCCCGGACCAGCTGCTCGCCCTGGCCCCGGCCTTCGCGGCGCAGGTGGGGGTGGCGGTCCGGGCGGTGGACGACCGCGACTGAGCTGCGGAACCGAGTTCTGACCGGACCCGAAGAGCCCGGCCGCGCTGGGCGCCACCGGGCTCTCGTCGTACGTGCGTCCCTGCGTACGCGCTACGTGACCGTCCGCGTCAGACGTTGACGCCGAAGTCCTGGGCGATGCCCGTCAGGCCCGAGGCGTAGCCCTGGCCCACCGCGCGGAACTTCCACTCCGCGCCGTTGCGGTACAGCTCGCCGAAGACCATCGCGGTCTCCGTCGCCGCGTCCTCGGACAGGTCGTAGCGGGCGATCTCCGTGCCGCCGTCCTGGTTCACGACGCGGATGAACGCGTTGCGCACCTGGCCGAAGCTCTGGCTGCGGGACTCGGCGTCGTAGATCGAGACCGGGAAGACGATCTTGTCGATCTCCGGCGGCAGCCCGGCGAGGTTGACCTTGATCTGCTCGTCGTCGCCTTCGCCCTCGCCGGTGACGTTGTCACCGGTGTGCTCGATCGTCTGGTCCGGCGACTGCCGGTTGTTGAAGAAGATGAAGTGCTGGTCGGAGAAGACCTTGCCTTCGGCGTTCACCGCGATCGCGCTGGCGTCGAGGTCGAAGTCGACCCCGGTGGTGGTGCGGACGTCCCAGCCGAGTCCGACCGTGACGGCGGTCAGCCCGGGGGCTTCCTTCGTGAGCGAAACGTTGCCGCCCTTGGACAGGCTTACGGGCATGGGGAGTCCCCTCCTGGTTCTGGCTCCGCGTGCCGGAGCCCTCTGCTGCGAGCCTCGACCTTCTACGAGCCTCAACGCCGGTGTGCCCTACCCGGTTCCACGTACCGTACGCCCTCACTTCCGGCCACTTCCGGGCGGGAGACAAACCCGCGTGACAGGCCGAACACCTGCGCGGGACCATGGGAGGCATGTCCGGTCCCTACCGCATCCGCGGCTCGGTCGTCCTGCCGGAGGCCGAGCTGGTGTGGCGTTTCTCCCGTGCCTCGGGGCCCGGCGGGCAGCATGTGAACACCAGCGACACCCGGGCGGAGGTCCGCTTCGACCTCGCACGCACGCAGGCGCTGCCGCCGGTGTGGAAGGAGCGGGCGCTGCGGCGGCTCGCGGACCGGCTCGTCGACGGGCAGGTCGTGGTGCGGGCGGGCCAGCACCGGTCGCAGTGGCGCAACCGCGAGGCGGCCGCCGTGCGGCTGGCCGCGCTGCTGGCGGAGGCGACGGCGCCGCCGCCCGCGCCGCGCCGGAAGCGGAAGGTCCCGCGGGGCGTCAACGAGCGCCGGCTGCGGGAGAAGAAGCAGCGGTCGGACGTCAAGCGCGGCCGTACGGGCCGCGGCTGGGGCCAGTGACGGCTCCGTACTCCACTCAGCCCAGCGTCCGGTACCGCCCGCGGAAGTACACCAGCGGGCTCCCGTCCGAACTCGGCTGCGCCGCGCTCAGCACCCGCCCGATGACCAGCGTGTGGTCCCCCGCCACCACCCGCTGCTCCGTCCGGCACTCCACCGTGGCCAGCGCCCCGCCGACCAGCGCGCAGCCCGTCACCGCACCCCGGGTGTACGGGATGTCGTCGAACAGCAGCCGGTCGCTGATCCGCCCCTTCATCGCGAACCGCCCGGCGATGTGCCGCTGGCTCTCGGAGAGCACCGAGGCCGCCCACTCCTCCCGCTCGGTCAGCAGCTCGTCCATGCGGGAGCCGTTGCGCACGCTGACCATCGCCAGCGGGGGGTCCAGGGACACCGACAGGAACGCGGTCGCCGTCATCCCCACGTCCTCGCCGTCCAGTCCGGGGTCCGGGTCGTACGCCGTGACCAGCACCACGCCCGCGGCCAGCCGGCTCATGGCCGCCCGGAACTCCTCGTCGCTCACCCCAACAGGATGGGCCACCGTTTGCGTCTCATGCAGCACGCCCCCGACCGTAACGGGACCGGTCGGGCGCGGGCATCGGGCCGAGGGCGGATCGGGGTCCTAGGTCCCCGTGCCGTGCGGCCCGGCCCGGAGTCCCGTACGATCCACGGTTCCACCCGGCGTGAACGCTCCGCCGGCCCGCGCACGGCGCTTTGCCGCGCGCCGGTTAACACCTCTCCGTCCTGTGACTTGAGTCACAGAGAGCATCGAATGTTGACCCTGTGTACCCGCCGAAGAGCTGCCTGTGATTCAGTGGCGGTGTCGTTGGTGAAATTCCACGCGGGGGGCTCCCGCCGAGGTCGGGGCGGGACGGGAGGGCAGGTATGGAGACGGAGGCCGAGCCTTACGTAAAGCTGGCGAGCCTGCGCCGGCTGCATCAGGTCCTCGCGGACCTCAACCAGACGCGCAGTCTTGCCGACACGCTCCAGAGCGTCGCGGACGGGCTTGTGGCCCTCGGCTACGAGGTGTCCGCGGTGAACCTCGTACGGCCCGACGGCGACCTCGTCGTCGCCGCCGTCGGCGGCGATCCCACCGCCGAGGCGCTCATGGCCGGCCGGGTCGGCCCGCGCGAGGCGTGGGAGCGCCGGCTCCGCATGGGCGTCGAGTGGGGCGAGCTGCGCTACATACCCCACAGCGAGGGCTGGGTCCTCGACGACGACGAGGTCCCGCAGACCCACCCCGTCGTCCCGCCGCCCTCCGCCCCCGGCGACTGGGCCACCGGCGACCGGCTCCTCGCCCCGATCTACGACGCCGGCCGCGAGCTGCTCGGCGTGCTCTCCGTCGACAAGCCGGTCAACGGCCGGGTGCCCACCCCCTGGGGCCGCGAGGCGCTGCAGATGTACGCCTCGCAGGCCGCCATAGCGATCACCAACGCCCGGCTCCGCGCCAACATGCAGCGCGCGCTGGTGCGCCTGGAGCGCGAGCAGCAGGCGCTGCGCGCCAGCGAGGAGAGCTTCCGCCAGGCCTTCGAGTACGCGCCCAGCGGCATGGCCGTCGCCGAGATGGGCGGCGACGACCACGGCCGGCTGATCCGCACCAACGACGCGCTGTGCCGGCTCCTCGGCCGCGCCCCCTCCAGCCTCCGCCGGCTGTCGTTCTCCGACCTCGTCCACCCCGAGGACGTCGGCACCCTGCTGCGCACCTTCGCCGAGGGCGGCCGGGCCGAGCTGCGCCTCGCCCGCCGCGACAACGGGTACGTGTGGGTGAGCCTGCGCAACTCGGTGGTGGCCGACGCCGCCGACGGCCCGCGCTACCTCCTCACCCACGTCGAGGACATCGAGGAGCGCAAGCGCCACGAGGCGCAGCTCGCGCACCGCGCCAGCCACGACTCGCTCACCGGCCTGCCCAACGCCGCCGAGCTGCGCGCCCGGCTCACCGCCCGCCTCTGCGACCGGCCGCCGGAGCTGTACACCGGCGCCGTCCGCCACTCCGCCGCCGGCCTGCCGGGGCCGCGCGGGCGGGCCATCGTCGGCGCCGGACCGGGCGCCGGCGACGTCGACACCAACGGCCACAGCTTCGGCGCCGACGGCGCCGAGGAGCACCAGTGGGCCGGCCCCGGGCCGTACGAGCACCACGTGCACGCGATGACCCCCGCGGGCGGCGCCGGGGACTCCGCGGGCAAGGGGCTCGCGGTGCTCTTCTGCGACCTCGACGGCTTCAAGTCCATCAACGACCGCTTCGGGCACAAAACCGGCGACGCCGTGCTCATCGCCGTCGCGCAGCGGCTGACCGGCGCGGTCCGCGACGGCGACACCGTCGCGCGGCTCGGCGGCGACGAGTTCGTGGTGCTGGCCGACGGCCTCACCCCCGGCGGCGCCGAGGACCTGGCGGTGCGGCTGCGGAACGCGATCATCCCGCCGATCCGGGTCGACGGGCGGCCCGTGCGCGTCGGCGCGAGCATCGGCACCGGCTGGGCGGTGTGCGGGATGTCGACCGAGGAGATCCTCAGCTCCGCCGACCAGTTGATGTACCGGGAGAAGCGGGCCCGTTCGCAGGGCCGTTCCCACCGCCGGGCGGGCTAGTGGGGCGGGTACGGGCCGGGGGGCCGGCCGCGCCGGGGCCGCGGGTTGTCCACAGGGGCGCGTCGTGGCTTCGTCCACAGTCGGCCGGAGGAACGCTCGGGCACTGCTCCGGACGGGGTAGGCTCGCCCTCTGGCCGGCGATTCGCCGGACCGGACGCAACGCCCACCAGGGAGTGAGAGGGAGATGACGGCCGGCAACCACGGTGCGGGCACGCCGCCCGAGGACGACGACCCCTTCGCCCACCTGTACCGCCCCGAGGGCGGTGCCGCACCGGCCGCCGGTCCTGGCGAGGGCGCGGCACCGGCCCGCGGCGTGCCCCGCACGTCGTACACCCAGGTCAGGGCGGTTGGCGAGCGCACGTACGGCGGCCAGCAGGCCGCCCAGCAGGTGCCGCCCCAGCAGGCGTACCCGTACGGGCAGGCCAGCCCCAGCCCGCACTACGCGGCGCCCGAGACCTACGGCGGCCCCCCGCCGCAGCCGCCGTCCTTCCCGCCCGGCCACGACGACGACGGCCCGCGCCGCGGGCGCGGCGGCGGGCGGAACGGGCTGATGCTCGGCGCGGTGGCCGTGGTCGCCACGGTCGTGATCGCCATCGTGGCCGCCGTGCTCTTCAGCGGCGACGGCGACTCCGGGGACGTCGGCGGCGGCGACCCGGACTCCGTCGCCCCCAGCACCGACGCGAGCGACGGCGGCGGCAAGAACGGCGACGACAAGCCGAAGAAGGACCCGACCGCCCCGCCCACCGAGGACGGCGCGAAGCTGGATCTGGCCGGCGGCGCGGTCGTCGGCAACGACCCGGAGGTCTCCGAGGAGGGCCCGTACGTCCACGGGATGTACAACGAGGGCGCGTCCGCCACCTGGCAGCCCGAGGTCTCCGAGGGCGGGGAGTACACGCTCTTCGTCGGCTACAGCGTCCCCGGCAAGAACGCCGACCTCACCCTCACGATCAACGGCGAGCCGCAGAGCCGCCCGTTGAACATGGAGAACTTCGCCGGCGCCAAGAAGGACGATTGGGTGGCCGGCTGGACCCGGACGTTCTCGTGGATCTCCCTCGACGAGGGCGCCAACGAGATCACGCTGTCCTGCGAGTCGGGCAACAAGGAGTGCCAGTCCGCGATCGGCCAGGTGTGGCTCAAGGAGGGCCACGTCGACACGCCGTAGACCGGGGTGGCCGTAGACCGGGGCAAGGGGCCCGCCGCGGCAGCGACGGGCCCGCGAGGGTCCTCGGGGAGGCCGGCGCGTACGCGGGCCCGCCGGCCCGGCCACGCGGCCGTCAGCCGCCGACGACCTCCAGGAACCGCCGCACCGTCGCCGCCATCGCGTCCCGCCCCGGCGCCAGGTACTTGCGCGGGTCCACCACGTCCGGGTGCGCGTCCAGATAACCGCGGACCGCGCCGGTGAACGCGGTGTTCAGCGCCGTACCGACGTTGATCTTCACCATCCCCGCCGCCACCGCCTGCCGCAGCTCCGCGTCCGGTACCCCGGACGAGCCGTGCAGCACCAGCGGCACCGCGACCGCGGCCCGCAGCCGGCCGATCAGCTCCTGGTCCAGCGCCGCCGTGCGCTCGGTCATCGCGTGCGAGCTGCCCACCGCGACCGCCAGCGCGTCGACCCCGGTGTCCGTGACGTACGCCACCGCCTCCGCCGGGTCCGTCCGCACGCCGGGCGCGTGCGCGTCCAGCGGCGCCTCGGCTGCCTTCTCCCGCCCGCCCGGCCCCGCGTCGCCGCCGACCTTCTCACCTTCTTTCCCGCCCACCCGGCCCAGCTCTGCCTCGATCCACATCGCGTGCTCGTGCGCCCAGCGCACCGCCTCCGCCGTGGCCTTGACGTTGTCGGCGTAGGACAGCTTCGAGGCGTCGAACATCACCGAGCTGAAGCCCAGCCCGTGCGCGGAGTGCAGCAGGTCGGCGGAGACGACGTGGTCCAGGTGGAGCGACAGCGGCGCGGACGAGGCGTGCGCCACGGCCGCCGTCGCCGCCGCGAGGGGCGCGAGCCGGCCGCGGTGGAACCGTACGGCGTTCTCCGAGATCTGCAGCACCGCGGGCGCGCCCGCGGCCTCCGCGCCGGCGGCGATCGCCTCGGCGTGCTCCAGCGTGATGACGTTGAACGCGGCCACGCCGTGGCCGCCGGCGCGGGCGGCGGCGACGAGTTCTCCGGTGGTCGTCAGTGGCATCTCAGGCCCCCTCCCGGGCCGCGCCGCGGCCCGACGTGATCTCGATCCGCGGCAGCGTGTCCGCGTACGTGGCGGCGTCGAACTCGCCCGCGACGGGTGCGGCGACGGTCGCCGCGGACAGCGCCGCCGCGCGGGCGAGCCGGGCGGGCCAGTCCAGCCCCTCGGCGAGCCCGGACAGCAGCCCGGCGACGGC
>NZ_BAAAPF010000308.1:0-8211 GCF_039531005.1 Streptomyces synnematoformans | reverse complement strand
CACCCCCGGCCCCCGGCCCCGCCGCCCCGCCGACGGCCGCCCGCCGCTCCGGCTCGCCGCGCCCCGCCCCCGGCTGCGCCTGGTCAGCGTCGGCCTCACCCTCCTCCTGCTGGTCTTCACCGTCCGGCTGCTGCAGGTGCAGGCCGTGGACGCCGGCGAGTACACGGAGAAGGCCAAGGTCAACCGGTACGTGCCGGTGGCCCTCAGCGCCGAGCGCGGCGCCATCACCGACCGCAACGGCGCCGAGCTGGCCACCACGGTCGACGCGTACGACATCGTCGCCGACCCCTATCTCTTCACGCCCAAGCAGACCGACGTCAAGGACGCCCCGCGGCGGGCCGCCGAGGTGCTGGCGCCGGTGCTGAAGGCGGACCCGCGGGAGATCCGGGCCAAGCTCGCCACGCCCGGCTCGCGCTACGTGAAGCTCGCGTCGATGCGGACGCCGCAGGTCTGGAACAAGATCAAGAAGCTGAAGAGCGAGTCGGCCGAGCGCGAGGTGGCGGGCGGCCGGCCGGACGTGCTCGGCGGGGTGTTCCCGAAGAAGCGGAACAAGCGCGTCTACCCGAACGGCGACCTGGCCGCCGGGATACTGGGCTTCGTCAACGCCGCCGGCAAGGGCCGCGGCGGCGTCGAGCGGGAGCACGACAAGCTCCTCGCCGGCAAGGACGGCAAGCTCGTCTACGCCCAGTCCGCCGGCCGCCGCATCCCCACCGCGGACGCCGAGGAGAACCCCGCCGAGCCCGGCTCCGACATCGAGCTGACCCTCGACCGCGACATCCAGTGGGCGGCCCAGACCGCCATCGAGAAGCAGGTCGAGGCCTCCGATGCGGACCGCGGCTACGTCATCGTGCAGGACACCCGCACCGGGGAGATCCTGGCCATGGCCAACGCCCCCGGCTTCGACCCCAACGACCTCTCCGCCGCCACGCCGGGCACCCTCGGCAACCCGGCCCTGGAGGACGCGTACGAGCCCGGCAGCGTCAACAAGGTCATCTCCATGGCCGCCGTGCTGGAGGAGGGCGTCGCCGCCCCCGGCACCCGCGTCACCGTGCCGAACGTGCTGCCCCGCGGCGGCCACGCCTTCCACGACGACGTCGAGCACCCGACCTGGTACCTCACGCTCAACGGCGTGCTCGCCAAGTCCAGCAACATCGGCACGATCCTCGCCGTCGAGCAGCTCGGGAAGAACCAGAAGCAGGCCAACAGGATCCTCCACTCCTACCTCAGCGACTTCGGCCTCGGCCGCCGCAGCGGCCTCGGCGTCGCGGGCGAGACCCCCGGCCTGCTGAAGCCCGCCGCCCAGTGGGACGCGGCGCAGCAGTACACGATCCCGTTCGGCCAGGGCCTGTCCATCAACGCGCTGCAGGCCGCCTCCGTGTACTCCACCGTCGCCAACGGCGGCGTACGGATCGAGCCCAGCCTCGTCCGCGGCAGCCGCGGTCCCGACGGCCGCTTCGACCCGGCGCCGGAGCCGGGGAAGGACCGCGTCGTCAGTGAGAAGACGGCGAAGACCCTGGCCCGGATGCTGGAGTCCGTCGTCGACGACGAGGAGGGCACCGGCACGAAGGCCCGCATCCCGGGCTACCGCGTCGCCGGCAAGACCGGCACCTCCAACCGGGTGGATCCGCAGACGGGCCGCTACCGCGGCTACACCGCCTCGTTCGCGGGCTTCGCCCCCGCCGACGCCCCGCGCGTGACCGTGTACTGCGCCATCCAGAACCCCACCGAGGGCAGCTACTTCGGCGGCCAGATCTGCGGCCCCGTCTACCACAAGGTCATGGAGTTCGCGCTCAAGACGCTCCAGGTGCCGCCCACGGGGGTCGAGGCGCCGCCGATGCCGGTCACCTTCGGCGCCGGCACCGACGGAGCGGGCGCGGGCGGCGACGGCGGCGCCGGCGGGGCGGGCCCGGCCGTCGGGCGGGGGGCCGCCGCCGCGGGGGCGGCCCCGCCCGTCGCCCGGGCGGCCGCCGGCCGATAGCCGATAAGAACTGAAAGATCGGACCTGCGCAGTGAGCACAATCACGGACGATCCGGGGAACCACCGACCGCGGCCCCCCTGGCTTGGCGGTGCGGCAGGCGGGCCCGGTACGCTCACCGCCGTGCCCCACCCCGATCAGTTTCACCAGGAAACGTCGGGCGCCCCGGCGAAGCACCCGGGGGCGCCCCGTCCCGCCGAGGTCGGCCCCGTACCGCTCACGGATCTGGCCGACCGGCTGGGCACCGGCGTGACCGGCGCGGCCGAGGGCGTCACCGTCACCGGCATCACCCACGACTCCCGCGCCGTACGCGCCGGCGACGTCTACGCCCCGCTGCCCGGCGCCCGCCTGCACGGCGCCGACTTCGCCGCGCAGGCCGCCGACCTCGGCGCCACCGCGGTGCTCACCGACCCCGCCGGCCTGGAGCGGGCCGCGGCGACCGGGCTGCCGGTGCTGGTCGTCGGCGACCCGCGGGGCCGGATGGGCGAGCTGGCCGCGGCGGTCTACGGCGAGCCGGGGCGCGAACTGCTGCAGATCGGGGTCACCGGCACCTCCGGCAAGACCACGACCGCGTACCTCGTCGAGGGCGGGCTGCGCGCCGCGGCGGAGAAGGCCGGCTCCGGGCTCACCGGCCTCATCGGCACCGTCGAGACACGCATCGGCGACGAGCGGCTGAAGTCGGAGCGGACCACGCCGGAGGCGACGGACCTGCAGGCGCTGTTCGCGGTGATGCGGCAGCGCGGCGTCGCGTCGGTGGCGATGGAGGTCTCCAGCCACGCGCTGGTGCTCGGCCGGGTCGACGGCGTCCTCTTCGACGTCGCCGTCTTCACCAACCTCAGCCCCGAGCACCTGGACTTCCACACCGACATGGAGGACTACTTCCGGGCCAAGGCGCAGCTGTTCACGCCGGCCAGGTCGCGGGCGGGCGTCGTCAACATCGACGACGAGTACGGGGCGCGCCTCGCCGAGGAGGCCGCGGACCCCGGCGGCGGCTACCCCGTCACCACCTACTCCGCCGAGGGCCACCCGGACGCCGACTGGCGGGCCGAGGAGGTGGAGATCGGCATGCTCGGCTCCACGTTCACCGCCGTGGGCCCCGGCGGCGTCGCGATCCCCGCGGAGGCGCCGCTGCCCGGCACGTTCAACGTCTCCAACACCCTCGCCGCCATCGCCGCGCTCGTCACCGCCGGCGTCGACCCGGCCACCGCCGCCGGCGGCGTGGCCGCCGTGCCGGGCGTGCCGGGCCGGCTGGAGCGGGTCGAGGCGGGCCAGGGCTACCTCGCCGTCGTCGACTACGCCCACAAGCCCGACGCGCTGGAGTCCGTGCTGCGCGCGCTGCGCAAGGTCACCGCGAACCGGCTGCACGTCGTCGTCGGCTGCGGCGGCGACCGCGACCCGCACAAGCGCGGCCCGATGGGCGCCGCCGCCGCGCGGCTCGCCGACACCGCGGTGCTCACCTCCGACAACCCCCGCTCCGAGGACCCCCTCGCGATCCTCGCCGCGATGCTCGCCGGCGCCGCCGAGGTGCCGGTCTACGAGCGCGGCGACGTGCTGGTCGAGGCCGACCGGGCCGGCGCCATCGCCATCGCGGTGGCCCGCGCCGACGACGGCGACACGGTCCTGGTCGCCGGCAAGGGCCACGAGCAGGGCCAGGACACGGCCGGGGTGGTACGGCCCTTCGACGACCGCGACGAGCTGCGCACGGCGATCCGCGGGCGGCCGGCAGCCGGCCCGCCCGGTTCCGCAGGCCCCGCCGGAGGCGGCCCCGCCGACCCCGCGGGAGGCGTCCGGTGATTCCGCTCAGCCTCGCCGAGGTCGCCGAGCTGACCGGCGGCGAGCTGCACGGAGGGGCCGACCCGCAGGCGCGGGTCACCCGCCCCGTGGTCATCGACTCCCGGCAGGCAGAGCCGGGCAGCCTCTTCGCCGCCTTCGTCGGCGAGCACGTCGACGGGCACGACTACGCCGCGCGCGCCGTCGCCGCCGGCGCCACCGCCGTCCTCGGCACCCGCCCGGTCGAGGGCGTGCCGACGGTCGTGGTCGCCTCCGTACCCCCGGCGCTCAGCGCCCTCGCCCGGCACGTCGTCGCCCGCCTCGACGGTTCGCTCACCGCGCTCGTCGCGCTCACCGGCTCCTCCGGCAAGACGTCCACCAAGGACCTGCTCGCGCAGCTGCTGCAGCGCCTCGGCCCGACGGTCTACACCCACGGGTCGTTCAACAACGAGATCGGCCATCCCGTCACCGCCCTGCAGGCCGCCGCCGACACCCGCTACCTGCTGCTGGAGATGGGCGCCCGCGGCCTCGGCCACATCCGGGAGCTGGCCCGGGTGACGCCGCCGCGCATCGGCCTCGTCCTCAACGTGGGCACCGCGCACATCGGCGAGTTCGGCGGCCGGGAGCAGATCGCCGAGGCCAAGGGCGAGCTGGTCGAGGCGCTGCCGCCGGCGGCCGCGGGCGGGGTGGCGGTGCTCAACGCCGACGACCCCCTCGTCCGCGCGATGGCCTCCCGCACCCGGGCGCGCACCGTCTACTACGGCGAGTCGCCGGAGGCCGACGTGCGGGCCGCGGACGTCCGCCTCAGCGCCGCGGGACGGCCGGAATTCACCCTGCACACACCCGCCGGCAGCGCCGGTGTGATCATGCGGCTGTACGGTGAGCACCACGTGTCGAACGCGCTCGCCGCCGCCGCCGTCGCGCACGAGCTGGGCATGCCCCCGGAGCGGATCGCCGAGGCGCTCTCCGCCGCCGAGGCGCTGTCCGGCCGGCGCATGGAGGTCCGGCGGCGGGCCGACGGCGTGACGGTCGTCAACGACGCGTACAACGCCAACCCCGATTCCACGCGGGCCGCGCTGCGCGCGCTCGCCGCCATGGGCCGGGGCAGTGCGGCGCCGGGGGGACGGACCTTCGCCGTGCTGGGCGCGATGGCGGAGCTGGGCGACCACGCCATGGCCGAGCACGACGGCGTGGGCCGGCTGGCCGTCCGCCTGGGCATCAGCAAGCTCGTGGCAGTGGGCCGGCAGGAGGCCGCCTGGCTGGACATGGGCGCGAAGAACGAGGGTTCGTGGGGTGAGGAGTCGGTGCACGTGTCCGACGTCGACGCGGCTGTCGACCTGATGCGCGGCGAGCTGCGGCCGGGAGACGTCGTGCTCGTCAAGGCGTCCAGATCCGAGGCGCTGTGGCGCGTGGCGGAAGCGCTGCTTGAGGAGGGCGCCGCCCGATGAGGCAGATCCTCTTCTCCGGGGCCCTCGGGCTCTTCTTCTCCCTCATCGGCACCCCGCTGCTGATCAAGCTGCTGGCCCGCCGCGGGTACGGGCAGTTCATCCGCGACGACGGCCCTCAGGCGCACCACAGCAAGCGCGGCACGCCGACGATGGGCGGCGTCGCGTTCATCCTGGCCACGCTCATCGCGTACGCGATCACCAAGATCGCCACCGGCAGCTCGCCCACGTACTCCGGGCTGCTGGTGCTCTTCCTGATGGCCGGCCTGGGCCTGGTCGGCTTCCTCGACGACTACATCAAGATCGTCAAACAGCGCAGCCTGGGGCTGCGGGCCAAGGCGAAGATGCTCGGCCAGTTCACCGTCGGCATCGCCTTCGCGGTGCTCTCGCTGAACTTCGAGGACGCCCGCCAGCTGACGCCGGCGTCCACCAAGCTGTCGTTCACCCAGGACTTCGGCTGGTCGATCGGCCCGGTGCTGTTCGTCCTCTGGGCGCTGTTCATGATCCTGGCGATGTCGAACGGCGTGAACCTCACCGACGGCCTGGACGGCCTGGCCACCGGCGCCTCGGTGATGGTCTTCGGCGCGTACGTCTTCATCGGCGTCTGGCAGTACCAGGAGTCCTGCATCAACGCCGACGTCCTGACCAACCCGGGCGCCTGCTACGACGTGCGCGACCCGCTCGACCTCGCCGTCGTCGCCTCCGCGCTGATGGGCGCCTGCTTCGGCTTCCTGTGGTGGAACACCTCGCCCGCGAAGATCTTCATGGGCGACACCGGCTCGCTGGCCCTCGGCGGCGCGCTCGCCGGCCTGGCCATCGCCTCCCGCACCGAGATGCTCCTTGCCATCCTCGGCGGCCTCTTCGTCCTCATCACCCTGTCCGTGGTGATCCAGGTCGGGTCGTTCCGGATGACCGGCAAACGGATCTTCAGAATGGCACCGCTGCAACACCACTTCGAGCTGAAGGGCTGGAGCGAAGTGCTCGTGGTGGTCAGATTCTGGATCATCCAGGGCATGTGCGTGATCGTCGGCCTGGGCATCTTCTACGCCGGCTGGGCCGCCCGGTGAGCGGCCGGCGGGCGCCCGGGAGGCCGGCATGAGCGGGTTCGCCGGCCGGGCCGTGACCGTCGCGGGGCTCGGGGTCAGCGGCGGGCCCGCCGCCCGCGCGCTGCACCGGCTCGGCGCGCAGGTCACCGTCGTCGACGGTGCCGACCACGACCGGGCCCGGGCGCAGGCCGCGGAGCTGGCGCCGCTGGGCGTCACCGTGCGCCTCGGCGACGGCGACACCCTGCCCGCGGGCACGGACCTGGTCGTCACCACGCCCGGGTGGAAGCCCTCCGCCCCGCTGTTCGCCGCCGCCGCGGCGGCCGGCGTGCCGGTCTGGGGCGACGTGGAGCTGGCCTGGCGGCTGCGCGGCCCCTCGGCGACCGGCCGGCCGCCCGCCGACTGGCTGGCGGTCACCGGCACCAACGGCAAGACCACCGCCGTCAAGATGCTCGCCGAGATGCTGCGCGCCGCCGGGCTGCACACCGCCGCCGTCGGCAACATCGGCGTCCCCCTGGTCGACGTCGTCACCGGCGGCGAGCCGTACGACGTGCTCGCCGTCGAGCTGTCCAGCTACCAGCTGCACTGGGCGCCGTCCGTACGCGCCCACTCCGCCGCCGTGCTCAACCTCGCCCCCGACCACCTCGACTGGCACGGCTCCATGGCGGCGTACGCGGCCGACAAGGGCCGCATCTACGCGGGCAACCGGGGGGCGTGCGTCTACAACGCCGCGGACCCGGTCACCGAGGAGCTGGTGCGCGCGGCGGACGTCGAGGAGGGCTGCCGCGCGGTCGGGTTCACCGCCGGCGCGCCCGCGCCCGGGCAGCTCGGCGTCGTCGACGGGCTGCTGGTGGACCGGGCGTTCGTGCCGGACCCGCAGCGTACGGCGCAGGAGCTGGCCGCCGTCGCCGACGTGCAGCCGCCCGCCCCGCACAACGTCGCCAACGCCCTCGCCGCCGCCGCCCTCGCGCGCGCGTACGGCGTCGAGCCCGCGGCCGTACGCGCGGGGCTGCGCGCCTTCCGCCCCGAGCCGCACCGCATCGAGCAGGTCGCCGAGGCCGGCGGCGTGACGTACGTGGACGACTCCAAGGCCACCAACACCCACGCCGCCGAAGCCTCGCTGGCCGCGTACGACGGCATCGTCTGGATCGCGGGCGGGCTGGCCAAGGGCGCCGTCTTCGACGACCTCGTCGTGGGCGCGGCGCAGCGGCTGCGCGGCGCCGTGCTCCTCGGCCGCGACCGGGCGCTCATCGCCGGGGCGCTGGCGAAGCACGCGCCCGAGGTGCCGGTGGTGGACCTCGACAGGACCGACCCCGGGGCGATGGCGGCGGCCGTCGCCGAGGCGGCGCGGCTGGCCCGGCCGGGCGATACCGTGCTGCTGGCGCCGGCCTGCGCCTCGATGGACATGTTCACGAACTACAACGTGCGCGGCGAGGCCTTCGCCGCCGCGGTGCGCGAACTCGCCTCCGGCGAGGGCCGGGGACCCGGGTAGCGCGGCGGCGCGTGCCGGGCTCCGGTCGCGCGCTGTGCGCGGGCGGTGCCCCGGCCGCGGGCGGGAGACGGGCGGCAGCCCGTAGGCCCTGTCGTTCGGGTCCTTGGCGGACTCGCCGCGGGGCACGTCCCACGCGGGAAGCGCCGGGGGGCCGGCACTGCTCCCCACAGCGCTCCCCCACAGCCCGCAGGCGCGCGTGGGCCCCCGGCGGGTGCGTGAGCGGTGCTCCCTGCTTCCTGAGCCGGCAGGGTCCAAACGACAGGCCCGGGATCCCGGCGGCCCGAAGGGGACCGCGTACCGTCGCGTCGTACCCCCCGGCGGGGCGTCGGCGTGGCAACCTCGTTGCCCATGGGCGGTGTGCGGGGCCAGCGAGGAGACGGCGGATGAGCAGAGCGGACCAGGACCGGGGCGCGCGGCGGCCGGCTGCCGGGCGCGGCGCGGCGCCGGAGAACCCGCCGCGGGCCGCCCGGGCCGGCCGCGGCACA
>NZ_BAAAPF010000307.1:0-8244 GCF_039531005.1 Streptomyces synnematoformans | reverse complement strand
GGGCGCTGACGACCGCGCGCGGCGGGCGGCGCTGCGAGGACGCCCGCACGATCAGGTCCGTCGGTATGACCTGCTCGATGGGCCGGCCCGCGTCCACGCCCTCGATGGCGTCGATCAGTAACTGCACGACGGCCGTGCCGATGCGGCGCGGCTTCAGCGACAGCGTGGTGATCGGCGGGTCGGTGGAGGCGTAGCCCGGGGACTCGCTGCAGCAGACGAGCATCAGGTCGTCGGGCACCCGCAGGCCGTAGCGGCGGGTGGCGGCGAGCAGGTCGGTGCCGTTGGGGTCGAAGAGGCCGTAGACGGCGTCCGGCCGGTCGGGGCGGGCGAGCAGCCGGTCGGCGGCGACGGCGCCGGCGCGCGGGTCGTGCGCCGGGTACGCCTCGTAGACCGGGTCCTGGCCGACGCGTTCGCACCAGGTGAGGTACGCGGTGGTGGACAGCCGGGTGTACGTGTCCGTGCTGGTGCCGGTGAGCAGCCCGATGCGGCGGGCGCCGGCGTCGGCGAGGTGGTCGAGCAGGTCCATGACGGCGGCCTGGTGGTCGTTGTCGACCCAGGCGGTGACCGGCAGGGAGCCGCCGGGGCGGCCGTCACTGACGACGGGGATGCCCTGCCGGACGATCTCGCTGACGACGGGGTCGCCCTCGGCCGGGTCGATGACCACGGTGCCGTCGAGGGCGACGTTGGACCAGACGTCGTGCCGCGAGGTCGCGGGCAGGATGACCAGCGCGTAGCCGCGGGCGAGCGCGGCGGAGGTGGCGGCGCGGGCCATCTCGGCGAAGTACGCGAACTCCGTGAAGGTGAAAGGTTCTTCGCCGTACGTCGTCACCGTTAAGCCGATGAGCCCCGACCTGCCCGTCCGCAGGGCGCGGGCGGCGGCCGACGGCCGGTAGCCGAGGCGGTCGGCGACCTCGCGGACGTGCCGGCGGGTCGCTTCCGGCAGCCGCCCCTTCCCGTTGAGCGCGTCGGAGACGGTGGTGATCGAGACGCCCGCGGCGGCAGCGACATCCCGGATTCCCGCCCGCGCCAGCTTGCGGCTGGGCGGCCGGCTCACTTGCGGTTGGATCGAGCCGGTCATGCGCCTTCTTTCTTCAAGCCCGTACGTGGTCCCCCGTGCAAGCCGCAATAGTCAGGCTTGGCATCGCGAGCTGATAGTAGGGCTCGGATGGCTCGATTGCGGGAGAATCCGAACCGTAACTGACAGGCACGATTCTGCAGGAGCGAACCCGCCAAACGACCATGGAACGCCAAGTGGTTGCACCACTGCCAGCCGCTGGACCATGGCTCAGGCTGCTTGATACCTGGCATGGTACGAAGGTCTCGAAGAGGTCTCAGTCACCTTCACGGGTGATGCGCGCCATGGCGTCCGCCACCCGTGCACGTCAGGGTGGATGCGCCCCCCACGTACGCGTACGTACACGGCGGGTGCGGCGCCCCGGCGGCGGGTGTCCACAGGCTACGGGCTCGGTCGAGGAGGACCGCGTGACGAACGAACAGACTCCCAGGCTGCGACCTGCGCTGGACGGCATCCCCACGTACAAGCCCGGCAAGCCGGCCGCCGCGGGGGCCGGCGCGGGGGCCGCCGCCGCGGCGTACAAGCTCTCCTCCAACGAGAACCCCTACCCGCCGCTGCCCGGCGTGCTGGAGGCGGCGGTCGCGGCGGCCGGCAGCTTCAACCGCTACCCCGACATGGCCTGCGCCGCGCTGACCGCCGAGATCGCCGAGCGCCTCGGCGTGCCGCCGGAGCACATCGCCACGGGCACCGGGTCGGTGGGCGTGGCGCAGCAGCTGCTGCAGGCCACGGCGGGGCCGGGCGACGAGGTGATCTACGCCTGGCGGTCGTTCGAGGCGTACCCGATCATCACGCAGATCTCGGGCGCGCGGTCGGTGCAGGTGCCGCTCACGGCGGCGGAGCGGCACGACCTGGTCGCGATGGCGGACGCGGTGACCGGCGCCACCCGGCTGATCTTCGTCTGCACCCCCAACAACCCGACCGGCACGGCGGTGCGGCGCGGGGAGCTGGAGCGGTTCCTCGACCGGGTGCCGCGGGACGTGCTGGTGGTGCTGGACGAGGCGTACTGCCAGTTCGTCCGGGAGAACCGCGATGATGCAGCGGACGGCGGCATCCCGGACGGCCTGGAGGTCTACCGGGACCGGCCGAACGTGTGCGTGCTGCGCACCTTCAGCAAGGCGTACGGGCTGGCGGGCCTGCGGGTCGGCTTCGCGGTGGCGCACGAGCCGGTGGCGGCGGCGCTGCGGAAGACGGCGGTGCCGTTCGGGGTGAGCCAGATCGCGCAGGAGGCGGCGATCGCGTCGCTGCGGAGCGAGGCGGCGCTGCTGGAGCGGGTGGAGTCGCTGGTCGCGGAGCGCACGCGGGTGCGGGAGGGGCTGCTGGCGCAGGGCTGGCCGGTGCCGGAGACGCACGCGAACTTCGTCTGGCTGCGGCTGGGGGAGCGGAGCGTGGACTTCGGGGCAGCGTGCGAGGCGGCGGGCGTGGTGGTGCGGCCGTTCGCGGGGGACGGGGTACGGGCGTCGGTGGGCGAGCGGGAGGCGAACGACATCCTGCTGGCCGTGGCGGAGGAGTTCCGCAAGGAGTGGTAGGGGCGGGGCGGGGGTGCGCCGCCGGCCACCCCCGCACGACGCCCCTACCGGGGCAGATCCAGACGTAGGGGACCCCCCTGAAAGGGTACGGAGGCGCTGTGCCACACTGATGCTTGTGAATGTGAACTCATTCACGAACGGTGCTGTTCATACGGCTTTACGCCCGTATGCCATGGCGCCACGGCCCTACCGGACCGACCGGCGCCTGGATCATCGTCAGTGCCGTGTCCGTGCTCGCGGAGAGGAGCCCACGTGGACCTGGCACTCGCCCCGGAGACCCTGGCGCGCTGGCAGTTCGGGATCACCACCGTCTACCACTTCCTCTTCGTCCCCCTGACGATCTCCCTCGCCTCCCTCGTCGCCGGGCTGCAGACCGCCTGGGTGCGCACGGGCAAGGAGAAGTACCTCAGGGCGACGAAGTTCTGGGGCAAGCTCTTCCTGATCAACATCGCCATGGGCGTGGTGACCGGCATCCTGCAGGAGTTCCAGTTCGGGATGAACTGGTCGGACTACTCCCGCTTCGTGGGCGACGTCTTCGGCGCGCCCCTCGCCTTCGAGGCGCTGATCGCCTTCTTCTTCGAGTCCACCTTCATCGGCCTGTGGATCTTCGGCTGGGACCGGCTGCCGCAGAAGATCCACCTCGCCTGCATCTGGATGGTCGCGGCCGGCACCGTGCTCTCCGCGTACTTCATCCTCGCCGCCAACTCCTGGATGCAGCACCCCGTCGGCTACCGCATCAACGAGAAGTCCGGCCGCGCAGAGCTGACCGACTTCTGGCACGTACTCACCCAGAACACCGCACTCGCGCAGTTCGCCCACACCATCACCGCGGCCTTCCTCACCGGCGGCGCGTTCGTCGTCGGCATCGCCGCGTACCACCTCGTGCGCGGGCGGCGACCTCGTGATATCGCAGTCATGCGCAGCTCGCTGCGGCTCGGGCTGCTGACGCTGGTCGTCGCCGGGCTGCTCACCGCGGTCACCGGCGACCGGCTCGGCAAGATCATGTACGAGCAGCAGCCGATGAAGATGGCCTCCGCGGAGGCCCTGTGGGAGACCGAGGCGCCCGCGCCGTTCTCGCTCTTCGCCGTCGGCGACGTCGACAAGGGCCACAACAGGGTCGCCATAGAGGTCCCGGGCGTGCTGTCCTTCCTCGCCCACGACAACTTCTCCGACGCCGTACCCGGCATCAACCCCACCAACGAGGCGATGAAGGAGAAGTACGACGACGAGTTCGGCCTCGGCGACTACCGGCCCAACATCCCGCTCGCGTACTGGAGCTTCCGCTGGATGATCGGCTTCGGGATGACCTCCCTCGGCCTCGGCGTCCTCGGCCTCTGGCTCACCCGGCGCCGCTTCTGGCTCGCCGACCGGCTCCGCACCGGCGAGGACGACGTCCCCAGACTCGCGCTCACCAGGGACCGCGAACTCGGTGCCCGCCTCGGCGGCTGGTACTGGCGGCTCGCCCTCCTCACCCTCCTCTTCCCGCTCGTCGCGAACGCCTGGGGCTGGATCTTCACCGAGACGGGCCGCCAGCCCTGGGTCGTCTACGGCGTCCTGCCCACGTCCTCGGCCGTCTCCCCCGGCGTCTCGCAGGGCGAGGTCATCACCTCGCTGACGATCTACACCCTCCTGTACGCGGCCCTCGCCGTCATCGAGGCCAAGCTGATGATCAAGTACGTGAAGGCCGGACCGCCCGAACTCACCGAGTCCGACCTCAACCCGCCCACGAAGATCGGCGGCCACGACCGCGAAGACTCCGACCGGCCCATGGCCTTCTCGTACTGAGGGGGGATACCACGCCATGGAACTCCACAACATCTGGTTCGTCCTCATCGCCGTCCTGTGGACCGGCTACTTCTTCCTGGAGGGCTTCGACTTCGGCGTCGGCGTCCTCACCCGGGTGCTGGCCCGCGACCGCGCCGAGCGGCGCGTGCTCATCAACACCATCGGCCCCGTCTGGGACGGCAACGAGGTCTGGCTGCTCACCGCGGGCGGCGCCACCTTCGCCGCCTTCCCCGACTGGTACGCCACCCTCTTCTCCGGCTTCTACCTGCCCCTGCTCCTCATCCTCGTCTGCCTGATCATCCGCGGTGTGGCCTTCGAGTACCGCGCAAAGCGGCCGGAGGAGCACTGGCAGCGCAACTGGGAACGCGCCATCTTCTGGGCCTCCCTGCTGCCCGCGTTCCTGTGGGGCGTCGCGTTCGCCAACCTCGTGCGCGGGGTGGAGATCGGCCCCGACAAGGAGTACGCCGGCGACGTCCTCGACCTGCTCAACCCCTTCGCGCTGCTGGGCGGGCTGGTCACGCTCTTCCTCTTCACCTTCCACGGCGCGGTGTTCACGGCGCTGAAGACCGTCGGCGACATCCGGCTGCGGGCGCGCCGGCTGGCCGCCGTCCTCGGCACGGCGACGGTGGCGCTGGCGCTGGGCTTCCTGCTGTGGCTGCAGTCCGACACCGGCGGCACCTGGAGCCTGGTGGCGCTCATCGCGGCGGTGGCGGCGCTGCTCTGCGCGGTGGGCGCGGTGGCGGCGGGCCTGGAGGGGTGGTCGTTCCTCTACTCCGGGGTGGCGATCGTGGCCATGGTCGCGACGTTCTTCCTGGCGCTGTACCCGGACGTGATGCCGTCGTCGCTGAACCCGGAGTGGAGCCTGACGGCGGAGAACGCCTCGTCGACGCCGTACACGTTGGAGATCATGACGTGGTGCGCGGGTATCGCGACGCCGGTGGTGCTGCTGTACCAGGGGTGGACGTACTGGGTGTTCCGCAAGCGCATCGGGACGCACCACATCGCGCCGGAGGCGCACGTGGCGGCGGCGGGCGCGGCCGGTGCGGCGGAGGGCGCCGCGGGTGCGGACGGGGGCGCCGGGGGCGGAGACGGGGCGGGCGGCGACGCGGCGGGCGGGTGACATGAAGCCCGTCGACCCCCGGCTGGCCCGGTACGCCCGCGCCACCCGGCTGTTCCTGCTCGCCACGGTCGCGCTGGGCGCGGCCGGGGCGGGGCTGGTCATCGCGCAGGCGGTGCTGATGGCGGAGATCGTCGTCGGCGCCTTCGAGGACGGCCTGCCGGCCGCCGGCCTGCGTACGCCGCTGCTGCTGCTCGCCGCCGTCGCGGTGGGGCGGGGGCTGGTGAACTGGCTGACGGAGCTGGCGGCGCACCGGTCGAGTGCGGCGGTCAAGTCGGAGCTGCGGATGCGGCTGCTGACGGAGGCGGTACGGGTCGGCGGCGGAGCCGGGTCCGGCGGGGCGGCGGGGCCCGGCGGAGACGGGTCCGGGTCCGGTGGTGGGCGCGGATCCGGTGCGGACTCCGGAACGGACTCCGGTGCGGGCTCCGGTGCGGATGAATCCGGCGGGGACGGGATGCGTACCGGGGAGCTTGCGGCGCTCGCCACCCGCGGAATCGACGCGCTGGACGCCTACTTCGCCCGCTACCTGCCCCAGCTCGGCCTCGCCGTCGTCGTCCCGGCGGCGGTGCTCGCCCGCATCGTCACCGACGACTGGGTCTCCGCGGCGATCATCGCCGGCACGCTGCCGCTGATCCCGCTCTTCATGGCGCTCATCGGCTGGGCCACCCAGGCGGCCACCGACCGCCAGTGGCGCACCCTGTCCCGGCTGTCCGCGCACTTCCTCGACGTGGTCTCCGGCCTGCCGACGCTCAAGGTCTTCGGCCGCGCGAAGGCGCAGGCCGACAACATCCGCGCCATCACCGCCGACTACCGGCGGGCGACGATGCGCACGCTGCGGATCGCGTTCCTGTCGTCCTTCGCGCTGGAACTGCTGGCGACGATCTCGGTCGCGCTGGTCGCGGTCACCATCGGCATGCGGCTGGTCCACGGCGAACTCGACCTCTACACCGGGCTCGTGGTGCTCATCCTGGCCCCGGAGGCGTACCTGCCGCTGCGCCAGGTCGGCACCCACTACCACGCCGCGGCGGAGGGCCTGGCCGCGGCGGACCGGGTGTTCGCCGTCCTGGAAGCCGGGGAAGACCGGGAAACCCCGGAAAGCCCGCACTCCCGCCCCAGGGTAGGCCGCCACACTGACAACGCCGGCGACTCCGAAGACACCGGCAGGGCCGACACCGCGGCCGGCGAGGTCAGCACGTCCATCCCCCCAACCCCGCACTCCCACCCCAGGGTAAGCCGCGCCGCTGACAGCGCCGCGGACTCCGACGGCGCCGGCCCCCGTGGCGGCAGCTGCCCCGACGCCCGCGCGGCCGGGCTCGTTCTCGACGGCCTCGTCGTACGGCACGAAGGCCGGAGCGCCGACTCCCTCCCGCGTACGACCCTCACCGTCCGCCCCGGCGAGACCGTGGCGCTGACCGGACCGTCCGGCGCCGGCAAGTCCACGCTCCTCGCCGCCCTCCTCGGGCTCGTACGGCCGGCCGCCGGGCGGGTGCTCATCGGCGGGCGCGACCTCGGCACGCTGGACCCGGCGACCTGGCACGCGCAGGTCGCCTGGGTGCCGCAGCACCCCGCGCTCTTCGCCGGCACCGTCGCCGACAACGTCTGCCTCCCCCGCCCCGACGCCACCGACACCGAGGTGGCGCGGGCCCTCCGGGACGCCGCCGCCGGCGACCTCGACCCCGCCGCCGGGCTCGGCGAGGCGGGCGCCGGCCTCTCCGCCGGCCAGCGGCAGCGGGTCGCCCTCGCGCGCGCGTTCCTCGCCGACCGGCCCGTGGTCCTCCTCGACGAGCCGACCGCCGCCCTCGACGGCGACACCGAGGCCGCCGTCACCGCGGCGATCGCCCGGCTGGCCCGGGGCCGTACCGTCCTGCTCGTGGCGCACCGCCCGGCGCTGCTGGGGGTGGCGGACCGCGTGGTGCGGCTGGGGGACGTTCGTACCCCGGTGGCCCCGTGGACGCCCGTGGCTCCGGCGACCCCCGCGGCGTCGGGACCGGCGGCGGTGGCGGCGGCGGTCCCGGAGGCGCCGATCGCCGGCTCGGACCCGGCGGAGCGGGAGCCCGAGCCGGGGTCGGCCCCGGCGGCTTCCGGAGGCGTCCGGGACCCGGGGGCGGAGGGTGCGTACACGCGAGGCAGCGGGGCATACGGGCCCGAAGGTGCCCCGTGCGCGCCCGGCCCCCGGGCCGGACAGCCCGCGGGGCGCAGCGGCAGCGCCCTGAGCAGCACCGCCGCCCTGGGCCGGCTCGACCTCGACGAGCTGCTCGGCGCGGACGCCCTCGCGTCCGCCGTCGGGCTCATGGGCGTATCCGGGTGGCTCATCTCGCGCGCCTCCCAGCAGCCCCCGGTGCTGTACCTCATGGTCGCCGTCACCGCCACCCGCGCGTTCGGCATCGGCCGCGCCGTCTTCCGCTACGCCGAGCGCCTCGTCTCCCACGACGCGGTGCTGCGGATCCTCGCCGACCTCCGCGTCGCCGTGTACACCCGGCTCGAACGCCTGGCCCCCGCCGGCCTCGCCCCGCACCGCCGCGGCGACCTCCTCACCCGGCTGGTCGCCGACACCGACACCCTGCAGGACCGGTACCTGCGCTGGCTGCTGCCCGTCTCCGCCGCCGCCCTCGTCGGCACGGCGTCCGTCGCGGCGGCGGCGGTGCTGCTGCCGGAGGCCGGTGCGGTGCTCGCCGCCGGGCTGCTGGCCGCGGGCGTCGGGGTGCCGCTGCTCGCCGCCGCCATCGCGCGCCGTACCGAGG
>NZ_BAAAPF010000306.1:0-8246 GCF_039531005.1 Streptomyces synnematoformans | reverse complement strand
CCCCTACGCCCGGAGGGCGTGGGCGGTGCCCCCTGCGCCGCCCGCCCTCCGGGCGGACGACGGGGGTTTGCGGATGGCTTCTCACCGCCGCGGCGCCCCCGGCGGCCCGGGACGGCGCGTGCCCATCCCATCGCGTACTGTGCAAGCCTCAGCAGCGTGCGAAGGGCGGTAAACCGTGACCGATCTCTCGACGATCGTGAAGGCGTACGACGTACGCGGCGTCTTCCCCGAGCAGCTCGACGAGCCGCTCGTCGAGCTCTTCGGCGCCGCCTTCACCGAGACCACCGGCGCCGGCAGGATCGTCGTCGGCCACGACATGCGCCCCTCGTCGCCCGCGCTGGCCGCCGCCTTCGCGCGCGGCGCCGTCGCCCGCGGCGCGGACGCCGTCCTCATCGGCCTGTGCTCCACCGACCAGCTGTACTTCGCCAGCGGCCATCTCGGCCTGCCCGGCGCCATGTTCACCGCCAGCCACAACCCCGCCCGGTACAACGGCATCAAGATGTGCCGCGCCGGCGCCGCCCCCGTCGGCCAGGACACCGGGCTCGCCGAGATCCGCGCCAGGGTGGAGCGGTGGCGGGCCGAAGGCCCGCCCGCGCCGGTCGCCGGGCCCGGCACCGTCACCGAGACCGACCTCCTCGACGCCTACGCCGCCCACCTGCGCTCCCTGGTCGACCTCGGCGCCGTACGGCCGCTGAAGGTCGTCGTCGACGCCGGCAACGGCATGGCGGGCCACACCGTGCCCAGCGTCTTCGAGGGCCTGCCCGTCGACGTCGTCCCCCTGTACTTCGAGCTGGACGGCACCTTCCCCAACCACGAGGCCAACCCGCTCGATCCGAAGAACATCACCGACCTGCAGGCCGAGGTCCGCAAGGCGGGCGCCGACGCCGGCCTCGCCTTCGACGGCGACGCCGACCGCTGCTTCGTCGTGGACGAGAAGGGCGACCCGGTCCCGCCGTCCGCGATCACCGCGCTGGTCGCCGCGCGGGAGCTGGCGCGCACCGGCGGCGGCACGGTCATCCACAACCTCATCACCTCCTGGTCCGTGCCCGAGGTCGTCAGGGAGAACGGCGGCACCCCCGTGCGCACCCGCGTCGGCCACTCCTTCATCAAGGAGGAGATGGCCAGGACGGGCGCCATCTTCGGTGGCGAGCACTCCGCGCACTACTACTTCCGCGACTTCTGGAACGCCGACACCGGCATGCTCGCCGCGCTGCACGTCCTCGCCGCGCTCGGCGGCCAGGACGGGTCGCTGTCGCAGCTCGTCGCCGTCTACGACCGCTACGCGGCCTCCGGCGAGATCAACAGCACCGTCGCGGACCAGGCCGGCCGGCTCACGGCGGTCCGGGCGGCGTACGCGGGGCGCGAGGGCGTCACGATCGACGAGCTGGACGGGCTGACGGTCACCGGCGACGGCTGGTGGTTCAACCTGCGGGCGTCCAACACGGAGCCGCTGCTGCGGCTGAACGTGGAGGCGGGCGACACGGAGACGATGGCGCGGGTGCGGGACGAGGCGCTGGCGCTGGTACGGGGCTGAGCCGGCGCCGTCCGCCGCGCGGGGCGGGGGCGCGGTCCGCCCGCAGCCCGGCGGGCCGGGCCGTCAGGGGCGCGGTACCTGGAGGACGGGTCTTACCCCGCCCGCACGCCCCCCGCCCGGCGCCACCGGCCCGCGCGGGGGCACGCCCGCACCCCCGGCGGTAGGCTGGCGGCTGCCGCCCGCACGCACAGCCGGGAACGGCCGGTGCGGCCGGGCGGCCCGCACCGCCGCAGCCAGCCGAAGGGGACGTACATGCCGGTCGACGCCAGCCTCCTGGAGATCCTCGCCTGCCCGGCGTGCCACGCCCCGCTGCGCGAGAGCAAGGACGGCGCGGCCGGCGACGGCGCCTCCGACGCCCCCGGCGAGCCCGAGCTGCGGTGCACCTCCGACACCTGCGGCCTCGTCTACCCCGTGCGCGACGAGATCCCCGTCCTGCTCGTGGACGAAGCCCGCCGCCCCGCCTAGGCCCCGCCGCCATGCTCGACGAGACGCTGCTCGACAACCCCGAGGAACTCGGCCGCGCCGACGCCCGCGGCCTGCTGCGCGGCGTCGCCCAGGCCGGCGCCCAGGTCCGGGTCGCCGCCCGCCAGGCCGCCGAGTCGGACCTCGCCCGGGTCCGCCCCGACGGCCGCCCCCGGGCGCTGCTCGTCGCCGCCCCGGGGTGTGTCGCGGACACCACCGCCGACCTGCTGCGCGCGCTGACCGGCGGCGCCTGCCCCGTCGCCGCCCTGCGCCCCACCGGCGCCCGCCCGGAGCCCAGCGCCCTGACCTGGACGCTGCCCGGCTGGGCCGGCCCGTACGACCTGCTGCTCATCGCCACCGACTACGGCCGCGAGCCCGGCCTCACCGCGCTCGTCGAGCAGGCGTACCGGCGCGGCTGCACCGTCGCCGCCGTCGCCCCCCGCACCTCCGCGGTCACCGAGATCGTCACCTCCCGCGGCCTCGCGCTGCCGCTGCTGCGCGCCCCCGGCGAGCAGATCGAGACCGGCGGCCTGTGGCCGCTGCTCACGCCGCTCCTGGCGCTCGCCGACCGCATCGGGCTGCTCACCGCCCCCGACGACGTCCTCACCCGGGTCGCCGACCGCCTCGACATCGTTGCCGAGCGCTGCGGGCCGGCCACCGAGACGTACGCGAACCCCGCCAAGACCCTCGCGGCCGAGCTGGCCGAGTCGCTGCCGCTGCTGTGGAGCGAAGGCCCGCTCGCGGGCGTCGCCGCGCAGTACTTCGCCCACCGGCTGGCCGCCGTCGCCGGCCGCCCCGCGCTGCCCGCGGCGCTGCCCGACGCGCTCGCCGCGCACGGCATGCTGCTGTCCGAGTCGTTCACCTCCGGCGCCGACCCCGACGACATCTTCCGCGACCGCGTCGACGAGCCCGCCGCGCTCCGCGCCCGCGTCGTCCTGCTCCACGAGGACTCCGCCGACGGCTCCCGCACCCCCCGGGAGGCCGCACCGGCCGCCCGGGAGCTGGCCGCCGCCCAGGGCACCCCCGTCAGCGAGCTGGAACCCTCCGACGGCGCCCCCCTGGAGACCGCCGGCGAACTGCTCGCGACCGCCGACTTCACCGCCGTTTACCTCGCCCTGGCTGCAGGTTCCGCCTGAACCGTACGAAGATGGCCCCATGGACCGCCTGAACAACACCGTCCGCCCGTACGCCTGGGGCTCCACCACCGCCATCCCCGAGCTGCTCGGCACCGACCCGACCGACGAACCGCAGGCCGAGCTGTGGATGGGCGCCCACCCAGGCGCCCCCTCGCGCCTCGACCGCGGCGCCGGACCCGTACCGCTGGACGGGGTGATCGACGGCGACCCCGGGGCCGAGCTGGGCGCACCGACGGTGGCGCGCTTCGGACCCCGGCTGCCGTTCCTGCTGAAGGTGCTGGCCGCCGCCGCCCCGCTGTCCCTCCAGGTCCACCCCGACCTCGCGCAGGCCCGCGCCGGCCACCGCGGGGAGGAGGAGCGCGGCGTCCCCGCCGACGCGCCCGAACGCAACTACAAGGACGCCAACCACAAGCCCGAGCTGATCTGCGCCCTCACCCTCTTCGAGGGCCTGTGCGGCTTCCGCCCGGCCGCTGCCGCCGCCGACCTGCTCGACGGCCTCGGCGTCGACGGCCTCAAGCCGTACGCGGACGCCCTGCGCGCCCAGCCCGAGGAGGACGCGCTGCGCGAGGTGTTCGCCGGCGTGCTGCGCGCCGACCGCGCCGAACTGGCGCCCACCGTCGACGCCGCGGGCCGGGCGGCGGAGAGGCTGGGCACCACCGGCTCCCCGCACGCCGGCGACTACGCCGCCTACGGCGCCCTGGCCCGCACCTGGCCCGGCGACCCCGGCGTCATCGCCGCCTTCCTGCTCAACGTCGTCCGCCTGCAGCCCGGCGAGGCGCTCTTCCTCGGCGCCGGCGTCCCGCACGCCTACCTCGACGGCGTCGGCGTCGAGATCATGGCCAACTCCGACAACGTGCTGCGCTGCGGCCTCACGCCCAAGCACGTGGACGTGCCCGAGCTGCTGCGGATCGTGTCGTTCACCCCCGCGGCCCCCGAGGTGCTGCGGGCCGGACCCGACGGCGGGTACGCCGTGCCCGTCGACGACTTCCGCCTCTACCGCCACGACCTCGACGAAGGCCACGTCACCGTGGAGACCCCGGCGGCGGGCGCGGGCCCGCAGATCCTGCTGTGCACCGACGGCAGCGCCGAGCTGACCAACGCGGCGGGGGAGCACCTGGCCCTGCACCGCGGCGAGTCGGCCTTCGTCCCGGCCGCCGACGGCACGCTCCACGCCACCGGCTCCGGCACGCTCTTCCGCGCCACGACGGCCGCCTGACCGCCGCCCGACCGCCTGACCGCCGGCCGACCGTCGGCCCGGCGGACCGCCGGGCCGGCCCCGGGTTGTCCACAGCCGCACCCGGCGAGGCTTGCGCCCTCCTGCCGCGGTGCTGACAGAATGTGCCGCCGTGACGGGGCGCGGCCCAGCGGCGCCCCGCGGAGGAACGGAAGGAGCCGGCGGCACATGGCTGCAGGCGGCGGTACGAAGGCGATCCTCGCGGCGCTCTGCGCCAACCTGTCGATCGCGGCTGCGAAGTTCGTGGCATGGGCCTTCAGCGGCTCGTCCTCCATGCTCGCCGAGGCCGTGCACTCCCTCGCCGACTCCGGCAACCAGGCGCTGCTCCTCCTCGGCGGCAAGCGCGCCAAACGGGCGGCCACCAAGGAGCACCCCTTCGGGTACGGGCGCGAGCGCTACGTCTACGCGTTCCTCGTCTCCATCGTGCTCTTCACCGTCGGCGGCCTCTTCGCGGTCTACGAGGGCTACCACAAGATCGAAGACCCGCACGAGATCGACCACTGGTACTGGCCGGTCGGCGTCCTCGTCTTCGCGATCATCGCCGAGACCTTCTCCTTCCGCACCGCAATCAAGGAGTCCAACGAGGTACGGGGCGGCCAGAGCTGGTGGCAGTTCATCCGCCGCGCCAAGGCGCCCGAGCTGCCCGTGGTGCTGCTGGAGGACCTCGGCGCGCTCGTCGGCCTCATCCTGGCCCTGTTCGGCGTCAGCATCGCCCTCGCCACCGGCGACGGCGTCTGGGACGGCGTCGGCACGGTGTGCATCGGCGTCCTGCTGCTCATCATCGCCGTCATACTCGCCGTGGAGACCAAGAGCCTGCTCCTGGGCGAGGGCGCCAGCGACGCCGACGTGGCGGCCATCGGCGCCGCGCTCGTCGACGGCGACGCCGTCACCCGTGTCATCCACCTCAAGACCCTCTACCTGGGCCCGGACGAGCTGCTGGTCGCCGCCAAGATCGCGGTCCAGCACGACGACACCGCGGCGGAGGTGGCCCGGGCCATCGACGCCGCGGAGGCCCGGGTGCGCGAGGCCGTGCCGGTGGCCAGGATGATCTATCTGGAGCCGGACATCGCGCGGGCGAAGACGGACACGTGAAGACGGACACGTAAGCGACGGCCGCCCAGGCAGCCGCCCGTACGCCCGGACGGATGCCCGCACGCCGGCCGACCGGCGGAAACCCGCCAGCCCTGCCGCCGCCTCCGCCCCGGACCGCCGTCTCAGCGGGTGTCCGGTCCGCGGGATGGCCGGTTCCCGTCGCCAACCCGCCCCCGCGGCGAGGGTCGCCTGCGGTAGATTCGGGGTGCAGAACCAGACGTCGCTGCTGATGGCGATCGGGTGGCCCGCCAGCGGGCCGGCCGAGGGGGAGAGAGGGCCTCCGGCGGACTGGGCGCAGCGGGACAGGTATGTCCGTACACGTGGGCGCACGCGCCACGCGCATCCCGCCTGCGCTCAGGGAATCCGACCACCCTCAAGGAGTGACGACGTGACTTCCACGACCACCGCCACGAGCCCGGACTTCAAGGTCGCGGACCTGTCCCTGGCCGCCTACGGCCGCAAGGAGATCCAGCTCGCCGAGCACGAGATGCCCGGCCTCATGGCCATCCGCAGGGAGTACGCCGAGGCCCGCCCCCTCGCCGGCGCCCGCATCACCGGCTCGCTGCACATGACCGTGCAGACCGCGGTGCTCATCGAGACCCTGACCGCCCTCGGCGCCGAGGTCCGCTGGGCCTCCTGCAACATCTTCTCCACCCAGGACCACGCCGCCGCGGCCGTCGCCGTCGGCCCCGAGGGCACCCCCGACGCCCCCGGCGGCATCCCCGTCTTCGCCTGGAAGGGCGAGACGCTGGAGGAGTACTGGTGGTGCACGGAGCAGGCCCTGACCTGGCCCGGCGCCGACACCGGCGGCCCGAACATGATCCTCGACGACGGCGGCGACGCCACCCTCCTCGTCCACAAGGGCGTCGAGTTCGAGAAGGACGGCAAGGTCCCCTCGCCCGACACCGCCGAGAGCGACGAAGAGCGCGTCATCCTGCAGCTGCTCACCCGCACCGTCGCCGAGACCCCGCAGAAGTGGACCCGGCTCTCCTCCGAGATCCGCGGCGTCACCGAGGAGACCACCACCGGCGTCCACCGGCTCTACGAGATGCACCAGGCCGGCACGCTGCTCTTCCCGGCCATCAACGTCAACGACTCGGTGACCAAGTCGAAGTTCGACAACAAGTACGGCTGCCGCCACTCCCTCGTGGACGGCATCAACCGCGCCACCGACGTCCTCATCGGCGGCAAGACCGCCGTCATCTGCGGCTACGGCGACGTCGGCAAGGGCTGCGCCGAGTCCCTGCGCGCCCAGGGCGCCCGGGTCATCGTCACCGAGATCGACCCCATCTGCGCCCTGCAGGCCGCCATGGACGGCTACCAGGTCGCACGGCTGGAGGACGTCGTCGAGACCGCCGACATCTTCGTCACCGCCACCGGCAACAAGGACATCATCCTCGCCGAGCACATGCAGCGCATGAAGCACCAGGCGATCGTCGGCAACATCGGCCACTTCGACAACGAGATCGACATGGCCGGCCTCGCCAAGCTGCCCGGCGTGGTCAAGGACGAGGTCAAGCCGCAGGTGCACACCTGGACCTTCCCCGACGGCAGGGTCCTCATCGTCCTCTCCGAGGGCCGCCTACTGAACCTCGGCAACGCGACGGGCCACCCGTCGTTCGTCATGTCCAACTCCTTCGCGAACCAGACGATCGCGCAGATCGAGCTGTTCACGAAGACCTCCGAGTACCCGACCGGCGTCTACGTGCTGCCCAAGCACCTCGACGAGAAGGTCGCCCGCCTCCACCTCGACGCCCTCGGCGTCCGGCTCACCGAACTCCGGCCGGATCAGGCGTCGTACATCGGCGTGAAGGTCGAGGGCCCGTACAAGCCGGACCACTACCGGTACTGACCCCGACCCCGCCGCCCGCCCGGAACCGCCCCGGGCGGGCGGCGACGCGTCCGCGCCTGACGCCCGCGTAGGGTGCCGGACATGCCGCGCGGACGCTACTCACTCCACGACCCGTACGACGGCACCCCGCTGGGCGACGAGCACTTCCAGTGCGCCCCCGGCGCCTCCGGCTGGCGCTACACCGCCCGGACCACCGCCCCCGACGGCACGCCCACCGGCTCCGTCGACCTCACCATCGACCACCTCGGCCGCCCCGTCCGCCTCGAACTCCACGCCGCCGGCTGGCAGGTCCGCGGCGCGGCCCTGGAGGGCGTCACCTGGGTCCGCTCGGACCCCGAGGGCACGACGGCCCGCGAAGGCAACGCCCGCGCCCAGGGCTTCACGGGCACCTCCCCGGCGTTCCTCGTCGCCACCACCCGACTCCTCACCCCACCTCCCGCCCCGTCCCCCCAGCGCCTCCGCCTCGTCGCCCTCGCCCACCCCGTGCTCGCCCCGCGCACCCTGGACCAGGCGTGGACGCGCACGGGCGAGGACGCCCACGAGGCCGACACAGGCGTGCTCCGCGTCACGAACTACCAGGTCAGCGACCTGGAGACGGGCGAGCAACACCCGGTCCACATCGCCGGCGACGTGGTCCTGGCCGCCCCCGGCGTCGAGCTGGAAGAACTCGACACACCGCCCAACTCGCTGGACACCTGAGGGCGATTCGCATCGCGCGCGGTTGACCTGGTACTGTTCACGTCGCTCCAGCCGGAGGGCGAGACACCTCCGAAGCAGAGCACCCTCTGAACTACCGGAGCGGGAGCGGGAATTCGCACCGAAAAAGATCTGGTAAGGTTCAGAACACCGAAGGGAAACGCCCGGAGAAGCCTGGTGAGGGTTTTGATGGAAGTGTCCGTTCTTTGAGAACTCAACAGTGTGCCAAGTAGTCGATGC
>NZ_BAAAPF010000305.1:0-8260 GCF_039531005.1 Streptomyces synnematoformans | reverse complement strand
GCCCCCCGGTCCGGCGGCCCCGGCAGCCCGCCGGCGGCGGATCGTACGGGCGGGGAGCAGCCCCCGGCCCGTACGCCGAACGCGCACCGCCGGCAGGGCGGCGAGGACGAGCCCGCCGCCGGCACGTCCCGCGACCACGGCGGCGACGGCGGCGCTGCCGGGAAACAGCCCCCCGCCGGACGGAAGTCCGAACCCTCGGCGGACAGCTCCGCCCGCCCGGGGCGCCCCGGCGCGGACGAGCCCTCCCGCCCGCGGCCCGGGAAGCGCGCCGACACCGTGGGCCCGGGCTCGCCGAAGGGCACCACGCTGACCATCGGCGACTGGTCCCGCCCCCTGGTCAGCGGCGGCCAGAAGCACGTCGACGCCTGCAACGCGGCGGTGCTGTTCGACGGGCCCGAGCCCGGCCGGGAGAACGGCATGGCGTTCGACACCGCCGTCATCGTCGGCCACGACTTCTGCGGCTTCGACGTCCTGGCGCCGCTGCCGAAGGGGACGCGCGTGACCATCTCCGGCCCCATGGGCACGCTGAAGTACCGCGTCTACCAGACCCACATCACCCCCGGTCAGGGCGGCCCGAACCACGGCCTGTACTGGGGGGACGTCACCCTGCAGACCTGCGTCGGCCCGGACACGGCCTTCAGCTACCTGGAGCGCACCTGGCCCCCGGTCGACCGCGCCTGACCGCGCACACCGGCACCGGTCAGCCGGGGCGTACCGCGCTGTGGATCGGCATGCTGTAGATCGACTCGGTGCGCACCGCGGCGCCGGGGCGCGGCGCGTGGAGCATGTGGCCGCCGCCGGTGTAGAGGCCGACATGGCTGATGTCGTCGAAGAAGAACACCAGGTCGCCGGGGCGCAGGTCGGAGACGGCCACGCGGGTGCCGAAGGTGACCTGGTCCCACGTCACGCGGGGGATCTCCACCCCGGCCGCCCGCCACGCCGCCTGCGTCAGCCCCGAGCAGTCCCACGCGTCCGGCCCGGTCGCACCCCACACGTACGGCTCGCCCAGCTGCGCCTCGGCGAAGGCGATCGCGGCCCGGGCGCCCGCCGGGGCGGTGCCGTCGGCGGCGGGCGCGGCGGCCTCGCCGGTGATGGTCCCCTCGGCCAGCTCCTGCCGCTCCTCCTCCCGCTGCTCCCGCAGGCGGCGCTGCTCGGCGGCCTCGCGCCGGGCGTGCTCGCGGGCGCGGCGCTCGGCCTCGGCGCGCTCCGCGCGCTCCAGCCTGTCGAACTCGGCCCGCTCGCGGTCGCCGAGGTCCGCCTTCAGCTCGCGGGCCTCGGCGAGCTTGGCCCGCAGCGCCCTCTCCCGGCCGCGCAGCGTCGTCTCGCGGTCCCGGAGCCTGTCGACGGCGGCGGCCGCGGCCCCGCTGCGCTGACGGGCCTCCCGCTGCCGCTCGGTGAACTCGTCCAGGGAGTGGTGCTGCCGCTCCGACAGCCGGCTCAGCAGGTGGCTGTGGTCGGCGTAGCCCTGCGGATCGGCCGCCAGCAGCAGAACGGCCGCCTGCGACAGGCCGGTTGCGCCGGTGCGGTACTGGGTGGTGACGTAGCCGGTCAGCGTGCGGCGGGCCTCGTTCACCCGCGCGGTCGCCCGGGCGGCGGCCGCGAGGCGGCGGTCGGCGCGCCGCCGCTGCTCGTCGGCCGCCGCCTCGGCCTCGTTGAGCCGCTGCCCCGCGACGCTCGCCTGCCGGTCCAGTACGCGGACGCGGTCGCGCACCTCGGCGGCCCGCCGCGCGGCCTCCTCAGCCCGCTCCCGCTGCTCGGCGACGGCGGACGGGCCGTCGCGGCCGTCACGGCCGTCGCCCGGCTCGTCCGCGGACGCGGACTGCGTCAGCAGGAGGGCGGCGGCCAGGGCGGAGGCGCCCAGGACCCCGGAGCGCAGGCGGCCGCGGGCAGGACGCGTACTTCCTGAAGTGACCAAGGCTGGAGGCTCCTTCCGCGGGCGGGCCGTTCGAGCGTGCGCGGAGGAGCTGAACGGGCCGGGTCGGCCACGTATCCAGGAGGGAAATGCCACCACGAACCGCTACCCGCCCCCGCCGCACCCCCAACCTCACGGGGCAGTACAGCTATACAGCTAGTGCTTGCGCGCGATGCCCCCGTACACCGAGACCTGCGCGTCGGTGACGGCGTCGGCACTGCCGACGCTGACCGGCTCGGGACGCCAGCGCGGCAGGGACTGGACGCCCGGCTCCACCAGTTCGAGCCCGTGGAAGAACCGCTCGATCTCCGGCTTGGAGCGGACCTGCATCGTCACGCCGCTCTTGCGGTAGACGGCCGCCACACCGGCCCACGCCCCGGGGTCGTAGTCCCCGGTCAGGTGGGACAGCGCCAGGTGGCTCCCGGGCGGCAGGGCGTCGAGCAACCGGCCGACGATGCCCGCCGGATCGTCGTCGTCGCCGATGAAGTGCAGGATGGCGATGAGCAGCAGGGCGACGGGCTGGTTCAGGTCGAGGGTCTCGCGCAGCTCGGGTGAGTCGAGGATCGCGTCGACGTCCCGCAGGTCCGCGTCGATGTACTTCGTTCTTCCCGCCGGGCTGCTGGTCAGCAGCGCCCGGGCGTGGGTGAGCACGATGGGGTCGTTGTCGACGTAGACGATGCGCGCGTCCGGCGCGACGGCCTGGGCGACCTCGTGGACGTTGGGGGAGGTGGGCAGGCCGGTGCCGATGTCGAGGAACTGGCGTATCCCGGCCTCTGCGGCCAGGTAGTGCACCGCCCGCCTGAGGAAGGACCGGTTCTCGCGGGGCGGGATGAGGCTGTTGGGGTTGGCCCGCATGCCCTCCTCGGCGGCCTTCCGGTCCGGCGCGTAGTTGTCCTTGCCGCCCAGCAGGTAGTCGTAGACCCGGGCCGGATGCGGCCGGTCGGTGCCCAGGTCGCGGACCTGCTCCGGCGGATGCTCCCGGTGAGGCTGTTCGGGCTCGGACATCTCGCTCCGTTCCGTGCGGGCCGACGTCCGTAATCTACCGCCCCGGACGCACCGAGGAGCGGGAGAGCCGCATCTGGATACGCACCCCGTCCGGCCTTCCCGGACCGCCCGGACCCGCGACAGGCTCCCGGGCGTCAGAGTCCCGCCGCCGCCGACAGGTCCGTCTTCAGCGCCGCCAGCACCTCCGCCGCCGTCGCCCGCGCCGCCGGCAGGCCGCGGCGGCCGTCCGCGACCGGGACCACGGCCTCCAGATAGCACTTCAGCTTCGGCTCCGTGCCGCTCGGCCGCACGATCACCCGCGCCGCCGCCACGCCCCGCTCGCGGCTGCCCGCCAGGGTGTAGCGCAGGCCGTCCGTCGGGGGGAGGGACGCCGTGCCCGCCGCCAGGTCCTCCGCCTGCGTCACCCGCAGGCCCGCCGCCGACTCCGGCGGGGCCGCGCGCAGCCGGCGCATCGCCGACGCGATGACGTCCAGGTCCTCGACGCGGACGGAGAGCTGGTCGGTGGCGTGCAGGCCGTACTCCACCGCGAGGTCGTCCAGCAGGTCCTGCAGCGTGCGGCCGGCCGCCTTCAGCTCGGCGGTCAGCTCGGCGACGAGCAGGGCGGCGGTGACGCCGTCCTTGTCGCGGACGCCGGCGGGGTCGACGCAGTAGCCGAGGGCCTCCTCGTAGGCGTAGGCGAGGCCGTCGACGCGGGCCAGCCACTTGAAGCCGGTCAGGGTCTCCTCGTACGGCAGGCCCGCGGCCCGGGCGATGCGGCCCGTGAGGGAGGAGGAGACGATGGACGCGGCGAAGGTGCCCGCGGCCCGCTTGTGCACGAGGTGCGTGGCGAGCAGCGCGCCGACCTCGTCGCCGCGCAGCATCCGCCAGCCCGCGCCGCCCTCGGCGTCCGGGTCCGGTACGGCGACGGCGCAGCGGTCGGCGTCGGGGTCGTTGGCGATGATCACGTCGACGTCGGGGCCGTCCGCCGAGCGGGCCGCGGCGAACGCCAGGTCCATGGCCCCCGGCTCCTCCGGGTTGGGGAACGCGACCGTGGGGAAGTCCGGGTCCGGCTCGGCCTGCGCCGGGACCGGCACCGGGGGCGGGAAGCCGGCGCGGGCGAAGGCGGCGGCCAGGGTGGCGCCGCCGACGCCGTGCAGGGCGGTGTGCACGACCCGTACGTCGCGCGGGCCGCCGGCGGCGACGACGGTGGCGGCCCGGTCGAGGTACGCGGCCACGACGTCCTCGCCGAGCACCTCCCAGCCGTCCTCCGGGCGGGGCACGTCCGCGAGCGGGCCCACCGCCTCGATGGCGGCGGCGATCCCGGCGTCGGCGGGCGGGACGATCTGCGAGCCTCCGCCGAGGTAGACCTTGTAGCCGTTGTCGCGGGGCGGGTTGTGGCTGGCGGTGACGGTGACCCCGGCGACCGCGCCGAGGTGGCGGACGGCGAAGGCCAGCACGGGCGTCGGCAGCGGGCGGGGCAGGACGGCGGCCCGGAAGCCGGCGCCGGTCAGGACGGCGGCGGTGTCCTCGGCGAAGGCGTGGCTCTTGTGCCGGGCGTCGTAGCCGACGACGACCAGTCCGCCGCCCGCGCCCTGCCCGTCGAGGTACGCGGCCAGCCCCGCGGCGGCGCGGATGACGACGGCGCGGTTCATCCGCATCGGCCCCGCGCCCAGCTCACCGCGGAGCCCGGCGGTGCCGAACTGCAGCGTGCCGGCGAAGCGGTCCGCGAGGGCGGCGGTGTCGTCCGCCCGCAGCAGGTCGGCCAGCTCGGCCCGGGTGTCCGGGTCGGGGTCCTCCGCCAGCCAGGCCCGGGCCCGGGCGGTGAGCGCGGCAGACTCTGCGGCAGGGTCCGCGGCGGAGTCCCCGGCGGCGTCCGCGGTCGTGTCCGTGGTCACTGGTCGTCCTCTCCGTCGGCCCCCGGCCCCTCCGGGGCGTACCCCTCCAGTCTTCACACCCGGCGCAGCACCTCGGCGAGCAACCCGCCCATCCGGGCCGCCGAGTCGCGGCCCGCCTGGAGGACCTCCTCGTGGCTCAGCGGCTCGCCGGTCATGCCGGCCGCCAGGTTGGTCACCAGCGAGATGCCCAGCACCTCGGCGCCGGCCTCGCGGGCCGCGATGGCCTCCAGGACCGTCGACATGCCGACCAGGTCGGCGCCGAGGCGGCGCAGCATCTCGATCTCGGCCGGCGTCTCGTAGTGCGGGCCGGGCAGCTGGACGTACACGCCCTCCTCCAGGCTGGGGTCCACCTCCCGGCACAGCGCCCGCAGCCGCGGCGAGTACAGGTCGGTCAGGTCCACGAAGCGCGCGCCGGTGATCGGGGAGGCGGCGGTGAGGTTGATGTGGTCGCCGATCAGCACCGGCTGGCCCGGCCGCATGCCCTCGCGCAGGCCGCCGCAGCCGTTGGTGAGCACCACCGTCTTGCACCCGGCGGCCGCGGCGGTGCGCACGCCGTGGGCGACGGCGGCGACGCCGTGGCCCTCGTAGAAGTGCGTACGGCCGAGGAAGACCAGCGCCCGCCTGTCGCCCAGCCGGTACGAGCGGATCCGCCCCGCGTGCCCCTCCACCGCCGGCGGCGGGAAGCCGGGCAGGTCGGTGACGCGCAGCTCGTGGTCGGGCGTGCCCAGCGCTTCCGCCGCGGGCACCCAGCCGGAGCCCATCACGAGGGCGACGTCGTGGGACCCGGCCCCGGTGAGTTCGCGGAGGCGGTCGGCTGCGGCCGCCGCGTCGGGCGCGGCGTGGGGAGTGGATGCGTTCACGCGATGAGCGTAGCCCGTCACCCCCTACGCGCGTAGAAGCGGCCCCCCGCACGGGCGCCGTCCGGGCCCTCGCCCTACGCCCAGGGGGCGTAGGGGTGCCCCCGGCCCCCGCGCGGGTGCCGACGGCGGCGGCGATGGACAATGGGGTACGTGACTCGGATCGTGATCATCGGTGGTGGCCCCGGCGGGTACGAGGCGGCGCTCGTCGCCGCGCAGCTCGGCGCGGAGGTGACGGTCGTCGACCGCGACGGCCTGGGCGGCGCGTCGGTGCTCACCGACTGCGTGCCGTCGAAGACGCTGATCGCCACCGCGGAGGTGATGACCACCTTCGACTCCTCGTACGAGGAGCTGGGCATCATCGTCGCGGACGACACCCCGCCGGAGAAGCAGGCCGCCCGGGTCGTTGGCGTGGACCTGGGTAAGGTCAACGGCCGGGTCAAGCGGCTGGCGCTGGCCCAGTCCGAGGACATCGCCACCAGCGTGACCCGCGCCGGCGGCCGGGTCGTGCGCGGCCGGGCGAGCGTCTCGCCGCAGCAGGCCCCGGACGGGTCCCGTACGGTCCGCGTGACCGGCGCCGCAGCGGGCGGGCCGGAGGAGCTGGTCGCGGACGCGGTGCTGGTCGCCACCGGCGGCAGCCCGCGGGAGCTGCCCGACGCGCAGCCCGACGGCGAGCGGATCCTGAACTGGAAGCAGGTCTACGACCTCGACGAGCTGCCCGAGGAGCTGATCGTGGTCGGCTCCGGCGTCACCGGCGCCGAGTTCGCCGGCGCGTACCAGGCGCTGGGGTCGCGGGTCACGCTGGTCTCCAGCCGGGACCGGGTGCTGCCGGGCGAGGACCCGGACGCGGCGGCGGTGCTGGAGGACGTCTTCCGGCGCCGCGGCATGAACGTGATGAGCCGCTCGCGGGCGCAGAGCGCCAAGCGCGTCGGCGACCGGGTCGAGGTGACGCTCAACGACGGCCGGGTGATCACCGGTTCGCACTGTCTGATGGCGGTCGGCGCGGTGCCGAACACCCGGGGCGTCGGCCTGGAGGAGGCCGGGGTGCGGCTGACGGACTCCGGGCACGTGTGGACCGACAAGGTGTCGCGGACGAGCGCGCCCGGCATCTACGCCGCGGGCGACTGCACCGGCGTCTTCGCGCTCGCCTCGGTGGCGGCGATGCAGGGCCGGATCGCGATGTACCACTTCCTCGGCGAGACCGTGGCGCCGCTGCGGCTGAAGACCGTCTCCGCAAACGTGTTCACGGATCCCGAGATTGCCACGGTGGGTTACCAGCAGTCGGACGTGGACGAGGGGCGCATTGATGCACGGGTGATGAAGCTGGCGCTTCTGCGCAACCCGCGGGCCAAGATGCAGGGGGTGCGGGACGGATTCGTGAAGCTGTTCTGCCGCCCCGGCACCGGGATCGTGGTCGGCGGCGTGGTGGTCGCGCCGCGGGCCAGCGAGCTGATCCACCCCATCTCGATCGCGGTCGACAACAATCTGACCGTCGAACAGATCGCGAAGGCGTTTACCGTCTATCCCTCCCTGTCGGGTTCGATCGCCGAGGTGGCGCGGCAGTTGCAGGCCAGCAAGGCCCCGGCCGACGACTAGGGCGGAGGGGCGGACCCGGTTCGCGCTCCGGGTCCGCTCCGGTCTGCGCGGCGGCGACCGAGCGCCCATACCACCTTCGGATGTCGAAGAGGAGCATTTTCTTCTCATCGCCGTAAGCGGCTGAACGAACACTGTCTTTGGCGTTACTGTCGGTTTCGTGTTCGCTGCAGAACGTCGTCAGTTGATCCTGGAAATGGTGCGGGCCAACGGGGCCGTATCGCTCCGAGAGCTCGCCCGAGTCGTACAGACCTCCGAGGTGACCGTGCGCCGAGACGTACGGGCCCTGGAAGCGGAGGGCCTGCTGGACCGCAGGCACGGAGGTGCCGTCCTGCCGGGCGGTTTCACCCGTGAGTCCGGCTTCCCGCAGAAATCCCATCTCGCGACCGCGGAGAAGACCGCGATCGCCGATCTGGCCGCCGGATTCGTCGAGGAGGGGGAGGCCGTCGTCGTCGGGGCCGGCACGACGACGCAGGAGCTGGCCCGCCGGCTCGCGCGCATCCCCGGCCTCACCGTCGTGACCAACTCCCTGCTCGTCGCCCAGGCGCTGGCGCACGCGAACCGGGTCGAGGTCGTCATGACCGGCGGCACGCTGCGCGGCAGCAACTACGCCCTGGTCGGCAGCGGCGCCGAGCAGTCGCTCCAGGGGCTGCGCGTCTCGCGCGCGTTCCTCTCCGGCAGCGGGCTGACCGCCGAGCGCGGGCTGTCCACGTCCAACATGCTGTCGGCGAGCGTCGACCGGGCGCTGGTGCAGGCCGCGGCGGAGGTCGTGGTCCTCGCCGACCACTCCAAGCTGGGCACCGACACGATGTTCCAGACCGTGCCCACCGACGTGATCACCCGGCTGGTCACCGACGAGCCGCCGCCCAACGACGAGCGCGCCGCCACCGAGCTGCAGGCCCTGGCCGACCAGGGGGTGCAGATCGCGGTGGCGGGCCCGGAGCAGCCGGGCGGTGAGAGCGGCCCGCCGGTCCCGCCGCGCGGCCGGCACCCCCGGCCCGGCGGCGAGCGGCGGATGG
>NZ_BAAAPF010000304.1:0-8320 GCF_039531005.1 Streptomyces synnematoformans | reverse complement strand
CGAGCGCGGGGCGGGACGGCGCGGGCGCCGCCGCCGGGGCCGGGGCCGTCGCCCCGCCCGCCTTGCGCTTGGCGCGCTCGCCGGCGAAGCGCTGGGCCACCCACAGCACGACGGCCACCGCCAGCACGCCGAAGCCGCCCCAGACGGAGGGCTTGAGGACCAGGTCGGTCGCCCAGTCCCCGGTGGCGGTGCCGACCTCGCCGCCGAGTTCGACCAGCCCCGCCATGGCCAGGCCGATGGGCAGCAGCGACAGGGCAGCGATCTTCGTTGCCCGCCGGAACCTTCGCCGGTACGCGGTCAGCATCGCGATCGCGAGCCCCGCCGCGGAGAGCGCGGCGCAGACGGTGGTGGTGAACATGCTTCCATCGTGCACCTGAATGCGCCGCGATTGCCATGGTGCGGCACGGCATGGGGGACATCTCCGGGTCGGACTCGTCCGCAGGACCGAGACGGCGGTACCCCGGGGGGCCTGGAAGACTGGCGGCCATGGAGAACGATGTGAACGGCGCGCCCGTCCTCGACGTGTGGTGCGAGCTGCAGTGCCCCGACTGCCGGACGGCGCTCACCGACGTGCGCGCGCTGCACGAGCGCTACGGGGACCGCCTCGGCATCCGGCTGCGCCACTTCCCGCTGGACAAGCACCAGCATGCCATGGCGGGCGCCCAGGCCGCCGAGGAGGCCGCGGTCCAGGGGAAGGGCTGGGAGTACGCGGCGGCCGTGCTGGCGCGGGTGGAGGAGTTCGGCAAGCGCGGCGAGCCGCTGCTGGTCGAGGCGGCGCGGCAGCTGGGCCTGGACGCGGAGGAGCTGGAGACCGCGCTGGTGGACGGGCGGCACTTCCTGGTCGTCGACGCGGACGTGGCCGAGGGCCGGGCGATCGGAGTCACGGGGACCCCGACGTACGTCATCGGCGGGGAGCGGCTGGACGGCGGCAAGAGCCAGGACGGGCTGCGGGAGCGGATCGAGCGGATCGCGGACCGGCTGCTGGCCGCCGCCGGCTGACCCGCGGGCCGGCGGCCGTTCCGTGCCGTGCTCAGTGGAGCGGCTTGCGCAGGTGGTACGCGGTCGGGCGGTAGCCCAGGGACTCGTACAGGCGCAGCGCCACCTCGTTCCCGGCGAAGACGTGCAGCCCCAGGGTGCGCAGCCCGGCCGCCCGGCACTCGCGCTCCGCGACGAGCATCAGGGTCCGGCCGTGGCCCCTCCCCCGGTGCTCCGGCACGACGACGAGGGAGTACACGTACGCGCCGGTGGCGATCAGCGGGCGCAGCGCGATCCAGATCGTGCCCACCGCCACCCCGCCGTGCTCCAGGACGCGCAGCGCCACGTCGGGGGTGGCGGCGCCTTCGGGGAGCAGTTCGTCGTGGTCGGCGCGCGCCCGGCTGCGCGCCTCGTCCGGGGCCATCCCCCGGTCCAGCCACCGCCGCGCGTAGGTGTCCGCCTCCGCGGTCCGCCACTCCGGGTACTCGGCCGCCGTCAGCGGCCGCACCACGGCCGCGGGGGGCGGCTCGGGCGCCTCGCCCGGCTCCTTGTCCATCGTCCGGCCGGTCTCCGTGTAGCCCAGCGCCGTGGCCAGCCGCAGGCCGACGGCCGCGCGGGCGTCGAGGCTGAGCACGATCTCCCGGCAGCCCCAGCCCCGCAGCACCTCCTCGGCGGCCAGCGCCGCCACCGTGCCGCGGCCGCGGTGCCGCTCGGGGCGGTGGATCCGCAGGGTGCGGACGCGGCCCGTGGCGGGGCCGAGGCGGGCGTCGGTGGCCAGCTCGACGTCGCCGACCGGGCGGCCGTTGACGCACACGGCGAAGGCGCGCGTCCGGCCGCCGTCCGCTTCACGTCGCTCGGCTCCGGTCGGGCGCAGGTGGGTCGTCATCGCTTCCCCTTCGTCCTCGCACCGCTCGGCGTCCCACGCTCCCCGGTCCACGGGATGACGGGTCCACAGGCCCGCGTGCCCGCATGACGGGGCCGCGTTCCTACGGATCCACGTTCCCCCGGCGCGACGTGATCACGGATCCACGTCCGCCGCGGACCGCTCGTCGAACACCCGCATCGCCTTCGCCGTGACCGGGCCGAGGGCGCCGGGCAGCTCGCGGCCGTCGAGGCGGCGCACGGCCTGCACGTCGCGCAGCGAGGAGGTCAGGAAGACCTCCTCCACCGCGCCGTCGGCCGCGAGCACCGAGAACGGCAGGTCCGTCTCCTTCGCGCCGGTCCACTCCAGCACCAGCCGCCGCGTGATCCCGGCCAGGCAGCCGGAGGCGAGCGGCGGGGTGTGCAGCTCGCCGTCGAGGACGACGAAGACGTTGGAGCCGGTGCCCTCGCAGAGCCGGTCGCGGGTGTTGGCGAACAGCGCCTCGCTGGCGCCGGCGTCGTGCGCGCGGGCCAGCGCGACGACGTTCTCCGCGTACGACGTGGTCTTCAGACCCGTGACGGCGCCGCGCTCGTTGCGCGTCCAGGGGACGGTGACGACGTCCGTCTCGTCCGGCCGGGGCTCGGCGGCGGCGAGTGCGACGACCAGCGTGGGGCGGCTGTCGTCCGGCCCGCCGCGGTGCGAGGACAGCGGTGCGGCGCCGCCGGTGTACGTCACGCGCAGCCGGCCGTGCGGCACGGGCTCGGCCGCCAGCACCGCCGCGCAGGCCCGGCGGACCTCGTCCGGGTCGGGCTCGGGCAGGCCGAGGCCGCGGGCGGAGCGGGCGAGGCGCTCCAGATGGCGGGTGAGGGCGAAGACGGTGCCCCCGGTGGCCTTGAGCGTCTCGAAGACGCCGTCGCCCACGGTGATGCCGTGGTCGAACACGGACACCCGCGCCTCGGCCACGTCGCGCAGCCCGCCGTCGAGCCAGACCTTCATGGGCGTACGGTCCCTCCACTCGTGACTTCCGCTTCCGACGCTACCCCGAGCAGCCGGGACGCCTTCAACTCGGTCTCCCGCCACTCCCGCTCCGCGTCCGAGCCCCAGGTGATGCCGGCGCCGGTGCCGAAGCGCAGCACGGGGCCGCCGGGCGCCGCCCGGTCGATCCAGAACGTCCGGATGCCGACGGCGAGTTCGCCGGTGCCGCGGTCGGCGTCGACCCAGCCGACGCCGCCGCAGTACGGGCCCCGGGGGGCGGTCTCCAGCTCGTCGATGATGCGCAGCGCGCTGCTCTTCGGCGCACCCGTGACGGAGCCGGCGGGGAAGGTGGCGGCGATCAGCTCCGCCCAGCCGGCGCCGGGGGCCGGCTCGCCGCGCACGGTGGAGACGAGGTGGACGAGGCCGGGGTGCTCCTCGACGGCGCAGAGGGCGGGCACGGTGACGGAGCCGGTGGTGCAGACGCGGCCGAGGTCGTTGCGCACGAGGTCGACGATCATGACGTTCTCGGCGCGGTCCTTGGCGGTGAGGTCGGCGGCGGTCCGGCCGGTGCCCTTGATGGGGCCGGACTCGACGGTGCGGCCGGCGCGGCGCAGGTACAGCTCGGGGGAGGCGGTGGCGACCTCGACGCCGTGCGCGGGCAGCCGGACGACGCCGGCGTACGGGGCGGGGTTGCCGCGGGCGAGGACCGCGCCGAGGGCGTCGACGTCGGCGGCGTCCGCGCCGGGGCCCGGGAGCGGGGCGGTGAGGATGCGGCACAGGTTGACCTGGTAGACGTCGCCGGCGGCGATGTGCTCCCGGATGCGGTGCACCCCCGCGACGTAGCCGGCGCGGTCGAGCGACGACGTCCACCGGCCGGCGCCCGGGCCGCGCCAGCGGTTCGCGCGCCGGGCATGGGGGTGCGGGTCGGGGCGCACGTCGCCGAAGCGCGCGCACAGCGGCTGTCCCTCGTACCCGACGACCACGGCCCACCAGCCGGAGGAGTCGAGCGCGGCCGGGTCGCCGGTCACGTCGCGCAGGTCGGAGGCGACGAGACCGCCGAAGCGGGCGAGCGGGGCGAGGCCGGGCACGTCGTGAGTCTAGGACGGCCGGCGGACACCGGCCCCCGGGCCCGGGCGGGCGCCGGGGCGGCCCGGGCGCGGGCCGGGCACAGGGCGGGCACGGGGCGGGGCTCGGCCGGGAAACGAATTTGAGCTGGCCCCGGAATCCGCTAAGGTTCATGACTACCGGAAGCGCCTCGTCGGCGCCTTCCGATCACGACCGGCGGACGTAGCTCAGTTGGTAGAGCATCACCTTGCCAAGGTGAGGGTCGCGAGTTCGAGTCTCGTCGTCCGCTCGATGGGGGTCTCACGGGCCCCCGCTGGTGGAGTGGCCGAGAGGCGAGGCAACGGCCTGCAAAGCCGTCTACACGGGTTCAAATCCCGTCTCCACCTCGGACGATTAGCTCAGCGGGAGAGCGCTTCCCTGACACGGAAGAGGCCACTGGTTCGATCCCAGTATCGTCCACGAGCCGACCGGCGACCCGGGTCCGCGAACAGCGGACCGGGGTCGCCTTCGTCTTTGTTGCGCGCCTCCGTCCACCCGGGTCCGGGAGCGGGCAGAGCGATGTGCACGGATCGGGCATGACGGATAGTGTCGGAATATGAACGACCGTGCTGACATTGTGGTCCGCGAAATACCCGAAAGTGACATCGACCGGGCTCAGGAGCTGGCCTATCTCGTCTTCCACGAGAAGCCGGCGGACGAGCTGCGCAAACGCCACCACGAATTCCTGGCGGGCTGCCTGCGCATCGGCGCGTACGACGCGGACACCCTGGTCGGCATGGTCGCCGCACTGCCGTTCACGATGAGCGTGCCCGGCGCCGAACTCCCCTGCCCCAGCCTGACGTTCGTCTCCGTCGCGCCGACCCACCGGCGCCGCGGGGTGCTCTCCGGGATGATCGCCGAGCTGTTCGCGCGGTGCGCCGCCGAGGGGTGGCCGATCGCGTCGCTGTGGGCGTCGGAGACCGCCATCTACGGGCGGTTCGGCTTCGGCCCCGGCACGTACGGCGCGACCGTCGAGATCGACTCCCGGGCGGCGCTGCGGCTGCGGATCGACCCGGACGAGCGGCCGCTGCGGCTGGTGGACCCGGCACACGCGCCCGCGCTGCTCGGCCCGTACTACGAGCGCACGCGCGCCGCGCGCGCCGGGCGGCCGGCGCGCAGCGAGGAGTGGTGGGCCAAGGAGTGGATGGCCGAGCGGGACCCGGACGACGAGGCCTTCTCGCCGCCGCGCGTGGTCACCCTCGGCGACCCCGTCGCCGGCTACGCCGTCTACCGCACGAAGGACAAGGGCGACCGCCCCGGCTCCCCCGGGCTCGTCCGCCTCGACGAGCTGGAGGCGGACACCCCGGCCGCGGCCGCGGCGCTCTGGCGCTACCTCGCCTCCCTCGACCTGACCGGCACGGTACGGGCCTGGGGCCGCCCGCTCGACGACCCGCTGCTGCTCTTCGCCGCCGACCGCGACCAGGTGCGGGTCACCAGCACGTTCCCGGCGCTGTGGGTGCGGCTCACCGATGTCGGCGCGGCCCTGCGGCGCCGCTCCTGGGCCGCCGGGGCGGACGTCGTGCTGGTGGTGGCCGACGCCGCGCTGCCGGCCAACGCGGGCACGTACCGGCTCACGGTCGCGCCCGGGGCCCCGGCCGCGTACGAGCGGACCGACGCCGCGCCGGACCTCGCCGTGGACGTGCGCGACCTGTCCGCCGCCTACCTCGGCGGCACCACCCTCGCCGCCGCCGTCCGCGCCGGCCTCGCGGCCGAGCACACCCCGGGCGCGGCCGACGCCCTCGACGCCGCACTGCGCACGCCGCTGCTGCCGCACACGGTCGAGGAGTTCTAGGGCATCCGGGGCCCCGCCCCGCGCGGCCGCGCCCGAAGCGGCGCACGCCCGGGGGCGGTCGGGCAGGAGCCGGACGCGGCCGTCTGCTCCCGTACGGGACCGGGCGGCCGCCTCTTTGACGCGTGCGAAAGGTCTGGACAAATATGCGGGCCCGTGCTGTGGTGGCAGCGCGCTGCATGAGAGCGCTCTCACCCTCTGTGTTCCACCCCCACTCAAGTCGAGGGAACTGCAGAAAGGTTCGCCATCGTGAGACGCACACCCGCAAGACGCACCCTCGGATTAGGGCTCGGTCTGTCCGCCCTCCTGCTGAGCAGCACCTGGGGCGGCGCCGCCGCGCTGGCCCCCGCCGCCGACGCGGACTCCGCGCGGCAGTTCTCGCCCGGACTGGTGACCGCGCTGCAGCGGGACCTGGGCCTGACGGCCGACCAGGCCCGCGAGCGGCTGGCCGACGAACGCCGGGCCGTCGAGGTCGGGAAGAAGGCGGAACGCGCCGCCGGATCCGCGTACGCCGGCTCCTGGTTCGACGCGGACAGCGGCCGGCTCACCGTCGCCGTCACCGCCCCGCGGCACGCGGACGCGGTGCGGGAGGCCGGTGCGGACGTACGCGTCGTCGAGCACAGCGCGGCGCGGCTGGACGCGGCGAAGAAGCGGCTGGACGAGCTGTCCGCCCCCGCCGGGGTGGCCAGTTGGCACGTCGACCCGCGCGCCAACAGCGTCCGGGTCGACGTCGTCGCCGACCGCCGCGACGACGCCGCCGTCCGCGCCTTCCTCGACCGGGCGCGCGCCGCGGGGCCGGTCGAGGTCGGCACGGTCGCCGAGGCACCGGCCACGTTCGCCGCCGGGACCGTGGGCGGCGACCCGTACTACACGGGCAACGTCCGCTGCTCCATCGGCTTCTCGGTGCACGGCGGCTTCGTCACCGCGGGCCACTGCGGCAGCCCGGGCGCGGCGGTGCGCGGCTGGGACGGCTCGCACATCGGCACGTTCCAGGGCTCGTCGTTCCCCGGCAACGACTACGCCTGGGTCAGCGTCGGCAGCGGCTGGTGGACCGTCCCCGTGGTCCTCGGCTGGGGCACCGTGCCCGACCGGCTCGTCCGCGGCTCCGCCGAGGCCCCGGTGGGCGCCTCCATCTGCCGCTCCGGCTCCACCACGCACTGGCACTGCGGCACGCTGCTGGCCAAGAACGAGACGGTCAACTACAGCGGCGGCGCCACCGTCCACCAGCTGACGAAGACGAGCGTCTGCGCCGAAGGCGGCGACTCCGGCGGCTCGTTCATCAGCGGCGACCAGGCGCAGGGCGTCACGTCGGGCGGCTGGGGCAACTGCAGCAGCGGCGGCGAGACCTGGTACCAGCCGGTCAACGAGATCCTCGGCCGCTACGGGCTGACGCTGCACACCGCCTAGCGCGACCGGACCGCGGCAGCGGCGCCCCGTGCCGGTGACCGCCCGCCCGTGCCGCCCGCCCGCCGGCGGGTGGCACGGGCCGTGCCGGCCACCCGATGATCATGGGCTTGCGATGCCGGACGGCGCGTGGAAGTATCTAGCCGCAGAAACCCGCGCGGTTAGCTCAGCGGGAGAGCGCTTCCCTGACACGGAAGAGGTCACTGGTTCGATCCCAGTACCGCGCACAGCAGACATACCCGCGTCGGACCGAGTCACGGCAGCGGAGCGGAAGGGCCGGAGCGAATCGCTCCGGCCCTTCCGCGTTCCGGGTCAGGACGAGAACAGCATGCGCGAGAAGCCGCCCTTGCGGCGGCCGTAGTGGCCGTGGCCGCCGTGGTGGCCGCCGCCCCAGCCGGGGGCCTGCTGCTGCGGGTAGCCCTGGGCCGCCGGCGGCGGGGGCGGCGGGGCCTGCTGCGCCCACTGGGCCTCCAGGCGGGTCAGGGTCTCCAGCTCGCCGTAGTCGAGAAAGATCCCCCGGCACCCGCTGCACTGCTCGATCTGAACGCCGTTGCGGTTGTACGTCTGCATCGGCGCACGGCACTTGGGACACTGCATGGTCGCCCTCAACTCCTCAGTCTCCAGGCCGCCGCGGATGACGGTCGGCGGCCATGGCTGCACAGCCTACGACGGGCCGCCCGAGCCCGTCCCGTCCCCTGTCGCGTCCCCCATGGCGGCGATGCGGGCGCAGGCGGCGAGCAGGTCGTGGTCGGTGTCGTCCAGGGCCCGTACGCCCGTCGCGGCGTCCACGAGGGCGCGGGCGGCGAGCTGGACGGTGACGGCGCGGGCCGGGACGTCGACCTCGGGCGGCCAGAGGTCGTCGCCGGGGGCGACGGCGGGGCCGCCGGCGGCCCGGTAGCCGGCGAGGAAGGCGGCCCAGTCCGCCGCGGGGATGAGACCGGTGGCGTAGCCGGCGGCGGGGCGGGCGAGGTCCCAGGCGGGCTCGCCGACGCCGAGGTCGTCGACGTCGATGAGGTGCCAGGGCCCGCCGGTGGCGGGGTGGCGTACGAGCTGGCCGAGGTGGAGGTCGCCGTGGCAGAGGAGGGCGCGGGGCTGGGTGCGGGGCTCCGCGTCGCGGGCCCAGGCGGGCAGGTGCTCCCAGGCGCGGAGGACGAGTGCGGCGGCGGGCGTACGGGCCGGCGTCGGCGGGTCGGCGGGCCGCGACGCCGTAC
>NZ_BAAAPF010000303.1:0-8333 GCF_039531005.1 Streptomyces synnematoformans | reverse complement strand
GAGTCGGGGGCGGGATCAGGGGTGGAATCGCGGGCGGACGAGCCGGGGGCTGCGGCTCGAACTCCGGCACCCCGCGCGGCGGCGGCGCCCCGCGCGGCAACGGCACCGGTCCCGCCGGGGATCTGCCCCCGCCGGGCGGCACCGCCGCGTCCGGGCCGCCGCCCCCGGCGGCGCCCTCGCCGTATCGAAAGCCGGTGCCCGGGCCCGTATCCAGGCCGGATGCGCGGGACAGGGACGGGGAGAGGGACGGGGACAGGGAAGGGGAGTCGGAGGAGGGAGCCGGAGAGGGGCCGGGAAGAGAGCGGGCCAGGGCAGACATGGCGGTCACCACCCACGTGACGAGTCGGTTGCGTTCCGTGACGCCCCTGACTCTGCCCGATCTCCGCCCGCCCCGCTCCAGCCTGTGGATAACTCCCCGGTTGTGGACAACATCGTCGCCCCGGGCTCACCTGGGGCAGGGGCCAGCCCCGGACCCGCCCGAGCCAAAGAGCCAAGGGGTCACAGAGCCAAGGGGTCACAAGGCCAAGCGGTCACAGGGCCAAGGGGGCAAGGGGCCCGCCCTTACGGCAGCTCGAACCCCGGGTCCATGCCCGCCAGCGCCCCCGCGCACAGGCAGTCCCGGTCCGCCGTCGCGGGCAGCCGCCCCACCGCGTCGAACAGCACGTCCCGCAGCCGCCCCACGTTCGCCGCGAAGACCTCAAGCACCTCCTCGTGGGAGACGCCCTCGCCGGTTTCGGCGCCCGCGTCGAGGTCCGTCACCAGCGTCATCGACGTGTAGCAAAGCTCCAGCTCGCGCGCCAGCACCGCCTCCGGGTGCCCGGTCATCCCGACCACGGCCCACCCCTGCGCCCGGTGCCACAGCGACTCGGCCCGCGTGGAGAACCGCGGCCCCTCGACGACGACGAGCGTCCCCCCGTTGACCGCCTCCCAGCCGCTCTCGTGCGCCGCCTTCAGCGCGGCCCCCCGCCCCGTCGGGCAGTACGGGTCGGCGAGGCTCACGTGCACGACGTTCGGCGTGGCGCCGTCGGGCAGCTGCACGCCGTCGTAGTACGTCTGTGTGCGCGCCTTCGTACGGTCCACGAGCTGATCTGGTACGAGCAGGGTGCCCGGCCCGTGCTCCGGCTGCAGCCCGCCCACGGCGCACGGCCCCAGCACCTGCCGTACGCCCAGGGACCGCAACGCCCACAGATTGGCCCGGTAGTTGATCCGGTGCGGCGGCAGGTGGTGCTTGCGGCCGTGCCGGGGCAGGAACGCCACGCGGCGCCCCGCGATCTCACCGAGGAACAGCGAGTCGCTCGGCGGTCCGTACGGTGTCTCGACGGCGATCTCCGTGACGTCCTCAAGGAACGAGTAGAACCCGGACCCGCCGATGACGCCGATCTCTGCCTGCTCTGTCACTGCCTCAGCCATGCCCGTCACGATAGCCGGAGTCGGCCCGGCGCCTTCAGGCGGCGGACGTACCGCTGGAGGACTTGGACGACTTAGACGACTTGGACGACTTGGACGACGACGAGGAAGACGACGAAGCCGAAGACGACGAAGAAGACGAATCCGAAGAAGACGAGGAGGAGGAAGACGAGGACTCCGAGGAGGAGGAAGAAGACGACGAAGTCGACGACTCCGAACCCTTCTTCTCGCCCGAGCCCGAGCCCGACCCGGATCCGCCCGAGCCCGATCCGCTGCGGCTGTCCGTCCGGTAGAACCCGGAGCCCTTGAAGACGACGCCGACCGCGGAGAACACCTTGCGGAGCCGCCCCTGGCAGGCGGGGCACACCGTCAGGGCATCGTCGGTGAACTTCTGCACCGCTTCGAGGCCCTCGCCGCACTCGGTGCACTGGTACTGGTAGGTCGGCACGTGCTTCCTCCTGGCACTCTCAACTGTTGAGTGCTAACGACGCTTCATCATGCAGCATTCCCGCCCGTCAGTCCACCGAGGCGGGTACCGGACGGCCGGCACCACGGAACGTGATCGTTCCGTGGCTCTCCGCGGGATGCAGCCGGCGCCGGAGCAGCAGCAGTGTGGCGCACGCGAGCGCGGTGGCCGCCAGCGGTACGAGGAACCCGGCGCTCGCCCCCGGGCCGTCGACCAGCCGGCCGGCCGCCGTGGTCGCGGCGGCCTGCCCCAGCGCGACGGCGCCCGTCAGCCACGTGAACGCCTCCGTGCGCGCCTCCCTCGGGACCAGCGCGTCCGCCAGCGTGAAGCCCGTGATCAGCGCGGGCGCGATGCACACCCCGACCGCGAGGCCGAGGCCGCCGAGCGCCGCGGCGGACTCCAGGCCCGCGACCGCCCACAGCCCGGAGGCGGTGACGACCAGCAGCGGGTACGTGACGAGCAGCCGCCGCTGCGCCGGGCCGCGCCAGTGGACCATGCCGATGGCCACGCCGGCGAGCATGTTGCCGGCGGCGAAGACCCCGTACAGGATCCCGCTCAGCCCGGGCCGGCCGATCGACTCGCTGAACGCCGTCAGGGACACCTGCATGCCGCCGAAGACCGCACCGACCCCGAAGAACGCCGCGACCAGCACCGGCAGCGCCGGCGCCCGCAGCGCCGGGGCCCGCCGCCCCCGGTACGCGCCCGCACGCCCCGCGCGCCCCCTACGCCCGCCACGCCCCGTGCGCCCTGCACGCCCCCCGCGCCCCACCGGCGGCGCCGTCCGCCGCTGTGCGGCGAACAGCAGTCCGCCGGCCAGCGTCAGCGTCCCCTCGGCCACCAGCCCGGCCGCCGGATGCACGCCCGTGCACAGCGCCGCGGCGAGCACCGGCCCGACGACGAACGTGAACTCGTCCGTCACCGACTCGAACGCCGTCGCCGTGTGCTGCAGCGGCGTGCGCGGGTCCGGCCCGGCGGCGAACAGGTGCGACCAGCGGGCCCGCACCATCGGCCCGACCTGCGGTATGGAGGCGCCGGTCGGCACGGCCGCCGCCACCAGCGCCCACCCCGGCGCGCCCGCCAGCGCGAGCACGCTGAGCAACGCCACCGAGGCGGCGTGCAGCACCACGCTCGGCACCAGCACGGCGGGCTGCCCGTGGCGGTCCGCGAGCGTGCCGCTGACCGGCGCGAAGAACGCCATGGACAGGCCGGCCGCGGCGGCCACCGTGCCGGCCAGCGTGTACGAGCCCGACGTGTGCTCCACCAGCAGCACGATGCTCATGGTGAGCATGGCGAACGGCTGCCGCGCGGCGAAGCCGGGGAGGACGAAGCTCCGGGCGCCGGGCGTCCGCAACAGCTGCCGGTAGCCCGGCCGCGCGCTCACGCTGTCGGCAGCCGCCCCCGGAGTCGGCTCCACCGGCCCACCGGAGGGCAACTCAGAAGAAGATGAAGATGAAGACGAGGAAGAAGGCGAAGAAGAAGCCGAAGGCTGGGGCGGGCGCGACACGGCCCGGTCCTTCCTGCTGCCTGGTAGTGCGCCGCGCACCGAGAGCCGTCCGCTGTGCGCACCCTCGGGGGCGCCGGCCCTGCATCAGACAGAGTCAACTGATCGTACGAATTCCTCCCCGACGATACCCAATGCCGCCGCGTACCGCCGCCGGCCGCCGGGTACCGCCTCCGCCTACCGCCCCGGCTATCGCCCCGCCTCCCCCTCCCGCCGCTCGGTCCCGCCCAGCCACCGCGCCAGCTTGCCGCCCCGCCCCACGTCCCGCAGCCGCTGCTCCGCCGCGTCCCGCACCTCGTCCGTGGCCACCACCAGCAGGTCGTCCCCCCGCCGCAGGGCGTCCGTCGGCGACGGCACGAAGCTCGCCCCGTCCCGCACGACCAGCGTCACCGCCGCCCCCGGCGGCAGCCTCAGCTCGCCGACCTCCACCCCGTGCATCCGCGACCGCTCCGGCACCGACAGCGACAGCAGGTGCCCCCGCAGCCGCTCCAGCGGCGCCGACTCGATGCCCAGGTCGTATGCCGCGTCCTTCTCCCCGAGGCGCAGCCACCGCGCCACCAGCGGCAGCGTCGGCCCCTGCACCACCGTGTAGACGATGACGAGCACGAACACGATGCTGAACACGCGTTCAGAACCGGGGACGTCGTTCACCATCGGGATCGTCGCCAGGACGATCGGCACCGCGCCGCGCAGGCCCGCCCACGACATCAGCGCCTGTTCCCGCCACGGGATGCGGAACGGCAGCAGGCTCACGATCACCGACACCGGCCGCGCCACCGTCGTCAGCACCAGTCCGATGACCACCGCCGGCAGGATGTCGTCGCCCAGCTCGTGCGGCGTCACCAGCAGCCCGAGCAGCACGAACATCCCGATCTGGGCCAGCCACCCGACCCCGTCGGCGAAGCCGCGGGTGGCCGACCAGTGCGGCAGCTTCGCGTTCCCCAGGACCATCGCCGCCAGGTAGACGGCCAGGAAGCCGCTGCCGTGCGCCAGCGCGGCGACGGCGTACGCCACCATGGCGAGGGCCATCACCGCGATCGGGTACAGGCCGGAGGCCGGCAGCGCCACGTGCCGCAGCGCGAAGGAGCCCAGCCAGCCGATCGCCAGCCCCAGCGCCGCCCCGATGGCCAGCTGCAGCAGGATCTCGCCGAGAAGGACATACCAGCTGGACACGTCGCCCGAGGTGGAGAAGGCGACGACCAGGATGACCACGGGCGCGTCGTTGAACCCGGACTCGGCCTCCATCACGCCCGTGACCCGCTTGGGCAGCGGCACCCTTCTCAGTACAGAGAACACCGCCGCGGCATCCGTGGAGGAGACGACGGCGCCCATGATGAGCGCCTGCTTCCACTCCAGACCGGCGAGGTAGTGCGCGCCGGCCGCCGTCACGCCGACGCTCGCCGCGACGCCCACGGTGGACAGCACGGCGGCGGCCGGCAGCGCCGGTCTGATCTCACGCCACTTCGTGCCGAGGCCGCCCTCCGCGAGGATCAGCGCGAGGGCCGCGTAGCCGAAGACCTGGGTCAGCTCCACGTCGTCGAAGTCGTAGCCGAACAGTCCGTCCTCGCCGACGAGGACGCCGATGCCCATGTACAGCAGGAGGCTGGGCAGGCCGGTGCGGGACGCGAGCCGGACCGCCGCGACGGCGACCAGGAGAACCAGGGCGGCGACGAGCGCGAGCTTGTTGAGGTCTTCGACTGACAGCGTTCTCCCTCTCGCCTTTGCGTGCTTGACGGAGAATTTACCCGGAGTGTCCCTGCGCCCGCTGTTCCGGGGACTGTCCAGGGGCCGTACGATGCCCGCCGGCCGGGCGCCTAAGGTTGCTCCAGCAAGTGCTCACCTGGCTCCAGAAGGACAGGCATGCCCGTCAACGAGAACGGCCGTGCGGCAGGCAAGAGGCGGCGCCGCCTCATCTTCGTCGCGATCGGTCTCGCCACCGCGCTCGTGCTGGGCCTGGGCGCGGCCGCGTTCTGGACCGTCAGCACGGTGCGCGACTCCTTTCCGCAGACCACCGGGTCGCTCAAGCTGCCCGGCCTGGCCTCGCCGGTCACGGTCAAGCGCGACGCCCGGGGCGTGCCGACGCTCTACGGGGACACCGCCGAGGACCTCTTCCGGGCGCAGGGCTTCGTGCACGCGCAGGACCGCTTCTGGGAGATGGACGTCCGCCGGCACATGACGTCGGGCCGGCTGTCGGAGATGTTCGGCGAGGATCAGGTCGAGACCGACGAATTCCTGCGCACACTGGGGTGGCGGGAGGTGGCGCAGAAGGAGTACGAGGACAAGCTCTCGGCGGAGACGAAGAAGTACCTGCGCGCCTACGCCGACGGGGTCAACGCCTACCTCGCGGACCACAGCGGCTCCGGCCTGTCCGTGGAGTACGCCGCCCTGGGGTTCGTCAACGACTACGAGCCGGAGAAGTGGACCCCCGTCGACTCCGTCGCCTGGCTGAAGGCGATGGCGTGGGACCTGCGGGCCAACGTCGAGGACGAGATCGACCGCTCGCTGCTCTCCCAGCGCTTCGACGAGGGCGAGATCGCCGACCTCTACCCGCCGTACCCGTACAAGCGCAACGAGCCCGTCGTGGCGGGCGGCAGCGCCACCGAGGACGGCTACGACCCCGAGGGCGCCCAGAGCACGTTCGGTGCCGCCACGCAGGGCCTCAGCAGCCAGATGGGCGCGCTGGCGAAGACCATGGACGACGTGCCCGCCCTCCTCGGCCCCAGCGGCAGCGGCATCGGCTCCAACTCCTGGGTGGTCTCCGGCGACCTGACCACCACCGGGAAACCGCTGCTCGCCAACGACCCGCACCTGGCCGCGCAGCTGCCGTCCGTCTGGTATCAGATGGGCCTGCAGTGCACCAGGGTCAGCGACGACTGCCCGTACGAGGTCAGCGGCTTCTCCTTCTCCGGCATGCCCGGGATCGTCATAGGCCACAACGACGACATCTCCTGGGGGCTGACCAACCTCGGCGCCGACGTCGCCGACCTGTATCTGGAGAAGGTCGAGGACGACGGTTATCTGTATGACGGCAAGACGCGCGAGTTCGGCGTCCGCGAAGAGCTGATCAAGGTCGCGGACGGCAAGGACAAGCGCATCACCGTACGCACCACGCGCAACGGGCCCGTGATCTCCGACCGCAGCGACGAGCTGGCCGAGGTCGGCAAGGAGGCCCCCGTCGGCAACTCCGCGCCCGACCGCGGCGACGGCTACGCCGTCTCGCTGCGCTGGACCGCCCTGGACCCGTCCAGCACCATGGACGCCGTCTTCGGCATCAACAAGGCCGGCGACTTCGAGGAGTTCCGCGACGCGGCCCGGGACTTCGCCGTGCCCTCGCAGAACCTCGTCTACGCCGACAGGGAGGGCAACATCGGCTACCAGGCGCCCGGCAAGATCCCGCGGCGCGGCAGCGGCGACGGCAGCCTGCCGGCGCCCGGCTGGAACCCGGCGTACGCCTGGGACGGCTACATCCCCTTCGACGCGCTGCCCTGGGAGCTGAACCCCGAGCGCGGCTACGTCGTCACCGCCAACCAGGCGGTCGTCAACGAGAACGACTACCCCTACCTGCTCACCACCGACCCCGGCTACGGCACCCGCAGCCAGCGCATCGCCGACCTCATAGAAGAGAAGATCCAGGACGGCGGGAAGATCTCCCCGGACGACATGCGCACGATGCAGCTCGACAACCACAGCGAGATCGCCGAGCTGCTCACCCCGCTGCTGCTGAAGATCGAGATCGACGACCCGATGGTGCGCGAGGCGCAGGACCTGCTGAAGGACTGGAACTACAGCCAGGACACCGACTCCTCCGCCGCCGCGTACTTCAACGCGGTCTGGCGCAACATCCTCAAGCTCGCCTTCGGCGACAAGATGCCCAAGGAACTGCGCCCGGACGGCGAGTGCCTGCGGGTGCCCCCCGCCAACCCGGCAGCCGACCCGGACGGCCCGGCCACCGTGCGCGAGTGCGGCGAGCGCGACGCCGACGCCGCCCAGCCGGACGGCGGGGACCGGTGGTTCGAGGTCGTACGGAGCATCCTCAAGGACGAGGACAACAGCTGGTGGCAGACCACCGACAGCGACGGCAAGCCCCTCGACGAGAACCGCGACGAACTCTTCGAACACGCCATGAACGACGCCCGCTGGGAGCTGACCGCCGAGCTGGGCAAGGACATCGACACCTGGTCCTGGGGCCGGCTGCACCAACTGATGCTGCGCAACCAGACGCTGGGCACCGACGGCCCCGGGATCGTGCAGTGGCTGCTCAACCGCGGCCCGTGGAACCTCAGCGGCGGCGAGGCCGCCGTCAACGCCACCGGCTGGAACGCGGCGGGCGGATACGACGTGCTGTGGGTGCCGTCCATGCGGATGGTGGTGGACCTGGCGGACCTCGACGGCTCCGGCTGGGTCAACCTCTCCGGCGCCTCGGGACACGCCTTCCACCCGCACTACACGGACCAGACGACGGCGTGGGCGAAGGGCGAGCTGTACGAGTGGCCGTTCACGGACAAGGCGGTGGAGGAGGCCGCGGAGGACACGATGACGCTGTCGCCGTGAGCCGCGCCCGTACGGACGGACGTGCGGACGTGCGGACGGCGCGGGCGCGGGACCCGGACCGCCGGCTACGGCTGCGGCTGCGGCGGCAGGAAGCGGTGCACCGCGGAGGGCGTGACCGCGGCGGTCACGGGGCGGTCGTGGGGCTCGGCGGGTACGCGGTCGAGCACCTCGCCGTCGTAGAGGAGCACGACGAGAGCGGCACCCCCGCCGGCACCGGCACCGGCCGTGCCGCGGTCACCGTCCCCGTCACCGATCCCGCCGCCGCCCGCTAGCCCGGCCGGCCCCTCCGCCCCCGCCGGCTCTGCTGCCGCTGCCGGCTCCGCCAGCCGCGCCAGCACCCGGTCGTACGACCCGCCCCCGCGCCCCAGCCGCATCCCCCGGCCGTCCACCGCGAGCCCCGGCAGCAGC
>NZ_BAAAPF010000302.1:0-8337 GCF_039531005.1 Streptomyces synnematoformans | reverse complement strand
CCCGAGAAGCAGGCTCGGCCCGCCCCGGCCGAGGGCTCCGCCCCCGAGACCCCCGGGGCTCCGCCCCGAACCCCGCAAGGGCTCCCGCCCCCGGACCCCCACGGGCAACGGGCTTGGCCCACCGGGCCCGGCCGAGGGCTCCGCCCCCGAACCCCCTCGGGGCTCCGCCCCGAACCCCTCGGGGCTCCGCCCCGAACCCCGGCGTGAGCAGGACCAGCCACCCACTCAGGCCCGTCCCGGACCCCCACGCGGGCTCCGGTCCCAGGCCCCCGGCCAGGGCAGGGGCCAACCCGGCCCAGGCCGGGGCTGCGCCGGCCCTCCGGCGTGGGCAGGGCCCGCCGGGCTGCGCCCCGGGTCCCCGGCGTGGGCAGGGCCCGCCGCCCCCTCGGGGCTCCGCCCCCGGGCCCCGGGCCCCTCTCAGCCCTCTGCCGCCAAGCGGGCCAGCCGGCGGGCCTGCGCTCTCGTCGACCGTGCCACCGACTCCTCGTCCACCGTCACCAGCCTGCCCTCCTCCACCACCGGCTTCCCGCCGACCAGCGACAGCGTCACCGGTGCCGGCGCGCCCAGCACCAGCGCCGCGACCGGGTCCGCTATCGACGCATGGGCCAGGCCGTCGAGCCTCCACAGCACCAGGTCCGCCAGCTTGCCCGGCTCCAGCGAGCCGATCGCGTCCGCGCGGCCGAGGACCTGCGCGCCGCCGTGCGTGGCGAGGCGTAGTGCCTGGCGGGTCGTGAGGGCCTTCTCGCGGTGCGGGCCCAGGCGGTTGACCAGCAGGGCGTTGCGCAGCTCCGTGTGCAGTTCGCCGGACTCGTTGGAGGCCGTGCCGTCGACGCCTAGGCCGACCGGGACGCCCGCCGCCAGCATGTCGGGGACGCGGGCGATGCCCGCGCCGAGGCGGGCGTTGGACGAGGGGCAGTGGGCGACGCCCGTGCGCGTGCGGGCGAAGGCGGCTATGTCGGCGTCGGACATGTGCACGCAGTGGGCCATCCACACGTCGTCGCCGAGCCAGCCGGTGGACTCGAAGTAGCGGGTCGGCCCCGTGCCGAACCGCTCGTGGCAGAACTTCTCCTCCTCCACCGTCTCGCTGCCGTGGGTGTGCAGCCGCACACCCTTGCGGCGGCCCAGCTCCGCGCCCTGGCGCAGCAGTTCGGTGGAGATGGAGAACGGCGAGCAGGGGGCCGCGGCGACCTGCACCATCGAGTCGTACGCGGGGTCGTGGTGGGCGTCGATGACCGCCTCGGTGCCCGCCAGGGCGCCGTCCAGCGTCTCGACGGCGAAGTCCGGCGGCAGGCCGCCGTCCCGCTCGCCGAGGTCCATCGAGCCGCGGGCGAAGGTGAAGCGGACGCCCGTCTCGCGGGCGGCGCGGACGATGGCGCCGGAGAGGTCGCCCGCGCCGCGGGGGTAGACGTAGTGGTGGTCCGTGGCGGTGGTCACGCCGCCGCGCGCGAGCATCGCCAGCGAGCCCTGCGCCGCCGCGTGGCACATCGGCTCGTCGATGCGCGCCCAGGTGGGGTAGAGGGCGACGAGCCAGTCGAAGAGGTTGGCGTCCTGGGCGAGTCCGCGGGTGAGCCACTGGTAGCAGTGGTGGTGGGTGTTGACGAGTCCGGGTGTGGCCAGGTGGCCGGCGGCGTCGATCCTGCGCACCACGCCGTGGAGCCCGGCCGGCGCCGGGCCGGGGCCCACCGACTCGATCCGGTCGTCCGCGACGACGACGTGCCCGGAGGCGTGCTCCGTGCCGTCGGCGTCGACGGTGGCGATCGCGCAGTTCTCGACGACGGTGCGCCGTGCTGCCATGGGTGCCTCGGCTTCCGGTCAGCGGGTGGTCGTGTCGTCGGGGATGCGGGCGTCCGCACCGGGGCGCAGGACGGTCGCCTCGATGAGGCCGTACGGGCGGTCGGCGGCGAAGTAGACGGCGCCGTCGGCCGCGTCGTTCGTCAGCCCGAAGGACTCCAGGTCGACGCGGAAGTGGTGCTTGTTGGGGAGGGAGAAGCGGATCTCCTCGATCTCCGGGCGGTGTTCCACGACCCGCGCGCCCATCGCGTAGAGGGTCTGCTGCAGCGAGTGCGAGTAGGTGTCGGCGAAGGCGGTGAGCAGGTGCCGCACGGCCTGCTCGTACGACGCGTCCCAGGCCGGCGGCTCCGCGCCGGCCGCGCCGGTCCAGCCGTAGCGCCACCGGGCGGAGACCTCGGTGGCGAGGATGCGGTCGCCGTCCTCCTGCAGGGTGGTGTACGCGTCCTTGGCGTAGCCCCGGAACTCCGAGTCGGTGGTGTTCATGACGACCAGGTCCGTCAGCCCGCCCAGCACCTCGAAGCCCTCGCCGTCGCGGGTGACCTGCGCGACGCGGGTCTCCCGGCCGCGGCGGGCGAAGGAGTGCCGGGCGGGGGAAGATACGTCGATCCGCTCCCAGGCGTACTCCTCGACGCGGACGCGGGCGCGGCGGATCGCCTCCCGGCTGTCCGTGAAGTGCCGGGCGAGGCGGACGGCGAACGCCTCGGGGGAGTCGATGCCGTGCTCGCGGGCGAAGGCGTAGACCGTGTTCTTGGCGGTGTCGGTCGGGAGCACGTGGGCGTTGGAGCCGGAGTAGTGGGCCTCGTCCATGTCGCCGGAGAGGGCGACGGAGACGTTGAGGTCGCGGACGTGGTGGACGGCGCCGTCGCGGGTGACCTTCAGGACGCGGGTCTCGGCCTTGCCGTACTGGTTCGGCCCGAGCACCGCGGTACGGGCGGCGCGGGCGGGCTCGGGACGGTCTGCCATCTGCTAGCTCCCTCGGTAGACGGAATAGCCGAACGGGGTGAGCAGCAGCGGGACGTGGTAGTGCTCGCCGCCGCGTACGGCGAAGACGACCGCCACCTCCGGGAAGAACGCGCCGCCGTCCGGGTACCCCGGGGCGTCCTGCCCACTCCCGGCCGCCGGTCCGCCGAGGTACGGGCCCGTGGCGAAGACCAGCCGTACGCGGCCGGTGCCGGCCGGCAGCGCGGGGAGGTCCCGGACGCGGCCGTCGGCGTCGGTGGCGGAGGCGCCGTGGGCGGTCCAGCCGCCGGTGCCGTCGCCGCTGACGGAGAGTTCGACGGCGACCCCGGCCGCGGGGCGGCCGAGGCTGGTGTCCAGGATGTGCGTGGAGACGGTCGCGGCAGCGGCGCTCATGGGCGGGCTCCTTCTCGTTCGGCGTCTGCTTCGCCGCCTCCTTCGACGAGGCGGGTCAGGCGGATCCGGTTGATCTTGCCCAGCTCGCGGCGCGCGATCCGCCGCTCCTCCTCCGGCGCGTTGCCGATCCGCTCGCGCAGCGCGTCCCGCAGCTGCTCGGCGCCGAGGCCGGTCGCGCAGATCAGGAAGACGTGCCCGAAGCGCTCCTGGTACGCGAGGGTCAGCTCCAGCACCTCCGCCCGGAGCGCCTCCGGGGCGTCCGCCATGCCGCGCTGCTCGCGTGCCGAGGCGGGGTCGCCCGGCCGCGGCCGGCCGATGGGCGGGTGCCCGGCCATCGCCTCGCGGAGGCCGGCGTCGTCGAGGGCGGCGAGGGCGGCGTCGGCGGCGGCGTAGAGCCGCGCCGCGTCCGCGTACGGCCGGGCGGCGGCGACGGCCGCGGCCCAGGGGCCGGCCGCGCACACCTCGCGCAGCAGGGTGCGGGCGGCCTGGTCACCGGCGGAGTTGAGCCGGGCGAGGCCCGGCGGAACGCGGGAGGTCACAGCGGCAAGCTAGGAGCCCCGGAGCACATCGTCAACAGTTTGTTGAATTTCCGCGTCAGCCGTCCCCCGGCGGCGGACCCGGCCGGGCCTCCCGGTTCAGGTAGTTGTAGATGGTGAACCTGCTGACGCCCAGCGCGCCGGCCACCGTCTCCACCCCGTGCCGCACGGCGAACGCGCCGCGGGTCTCCAGGACCCGTACGACCTGCTGCTTCGTCCTGCGGTCGAGCCGCGCGAGCGGCACCCCGTGCCGGCGCTCCAGCTCCGCGAGCATGTGGTCCAGCGAGTCCGCCAGGTGCGGCAGCCGCACCGCCAGCACCTCGCGACCCTCCCAGGACAGCACGACGTCGTCGCCCTCCGCCGCCTCCGGCGCGACCAGTTGCCCGCCCAGGGCGTCCACCAGCGGCCTGACCGCGTCCACGAAGGGGTGGTCCGCGGGCTCCGTCATGCGCTCCCCTCCCCCGGCCCCTCCGGCCCCTCCGGCCCTTCCGGCTCCTCCCGCCCGGCCGGCGCGTCGCCGACGACGCTGACCTGCAGCGAGATACGGGTGGCCCCGGACACCAGCGACCGGCGCAGCAACTCGTCCACGGCACCGAGCACGGCCTCCGCGCCGCCCTCCGCGCTGTTCCCGAACGGGCCGACGTCCACGGCGTCCAGACCCGCCGACTCCACCAGGTCGCGGGCCGCCACCGCGTGCGGCGGCGGCTCCTCCAGGTCGAACGGCTCGGTCGTGAACTCCACCCTGAGTCGCATCCGAGCAGCATACGTGCGCGGGCCGCGGCCCCGCCCCGGCCGGGCGGCGCCGGGGCGACGCTCCCAGGTGCCCGGGACAGCGGGTTGCCTAGCGTAGCCGCGTGATTCCGGGAGGTGACACATGACACGACCCCTGCGGGTGGCCGTCTGCGGGGCCGGGCTCGGCGGGCTCGCCGCCGCGGCGGCGCTCGCCCGGGCGGGCCTGGAGGTCGCCGTCTACGAACAGCGGCCCCGGCTGCCGGAGGACGAGACGGCGCTGCACCTCGCGCCCAACGGCAGCCGCATCCTGCAGCGCTGGGGCCTGGGCGCGGAGCTGCTCGCGCTCGCGGTGCAGCCGGTCGCGGTGGAGTTCCGCGAGTGGAGCGACGGCTCGCTGGCCTGGCGGCAGCCGCTCGGCAGACCGGACCCGGGCGACTGCACCGCCCCCTACTGCACGCTGCTCGCCGACGAGCTGTACGACCTGCTCCTCGCCCGGCTGCCGCAGGAACGCATCCGGCTGGGCCGGCGGCTGAGCGGCTTCACGGAGTCGGCGGACGGCGTGGCGCTGGAGTTCGCGGACGGGGGCGGCGCGACGGCCGACGTGCTGGTGGGCGCCGACGGTGTGCGCTCGCTCGTGCGCTCCCGGCTGATCGGCACCCCGCGCCGGGTCTACCACGGCGCCACCGCCTACAGCGGCGCGCTGCAGGCCGACGACGTGCCGGGGCTGCCCCGCGACCGGGTGACGGTGTGGCTCGGCCCGGAGGCCCGCGTGGTGGGCGCGCCGGTGTCGCAGGGCGAGCAGCTCGGCTTCGTCGCCGTGGTGCCGTCCGCGGGCCGTACCGCCCGGCCGCTCCCGGGGCGGGGCGGGACGGCCACGCTGGCGGCGGAGTTCGGCGGCTGGGCGCCGGACGTCAAGGCGATCACGGCCGCGGCGGGCGGCGTGCGGTCCTGGACGCCGTACGACCACGCCCCGCTGAAGCGCTGGGGCAGCGGCCGCGTCACGCTCCTCGGCGACGCCGCGCACCCGATGCTGCCGTACCACGGGCAGGGCGTCAGCCAGTGCCTGGAGGACGCGGTGGCCCTCGCCCACCACCTGGCCACCGCCCGCACCCCGGCCCAGGCGCTGCGCCGGTACGAGGCGCTGCGGCTGCCGCACACCGCCCGGGTGCAGCTCGGCTCGCGCGCGAACGCGTTCCGGCCGGCCGCCGTGCCGGACGTCTCCTGGGCGCAGGTCTACGACATCGAGGAGCACCTGCCGGGCTGACCACCCGGCGGTTGCGCAGCAAGCCGACCGCGTCGCGCACACACCGGCGGCGGAGCACGAGTCCGGCGCCCCGCACCGGGGGCGGGGCGCCGGGAAGGACGGCCCGGAGGTCGGCACCGGGCCGCACGGTCGCGAGGGGCCGCAGGGCGGCGGGCGCGGCGAGCGGTGCGACTGGGCCTCGCACCGGCTCCCGTCCCCGCCCCGGCCTCCGCGGTGGCCCGCACGCCGGTGAAGAGACGGCGCGCGGCCCGCGGGACTCGCCGGCCGTGCGGGGCCCTTCCCCCGTTTCGCGTGGCGGGGGAAGGGCCCCACCCAGCGCGGATCCCGCGGATCGCGCCGGGCCGTCCGGCGGGCCGCGGGACCCACCCTTGGCCGGAGTTGCACCCCCCGTGACGAACCGGTGACGCACCGCCGGTATCGTCACGCCCGCAGGGGCCGGGGACTGGGGCGGGTAACACATGTCGATCCGAGTCGTGGTCGCCGACGACCAGGCGCTGCTGCGCGGGAGCTTCCGGGTGCTGGTCGAGACGGCACCCGGGCTGAGCGTGGTGGGCGAGGCGGCGAGCGGGGCGGAGGCGGTCGCGCTGGCGGCGGCGGAGCTGCCGGACGTGGTGCTGATGGACGTGCGGATGCCCGAGGTCGACGGCATCGAGGCGACCCGGCAGATCTGCGGTTCCCCGGCGACGGCCGGGGTGCGGGTGCTGATCCTGACGATGTTCGACCTCGACGAGTACGTGTACGGGGCGCTGCGCGCCGGCGCGAGCGGCTTCCTGCTGAAGGACACCCCGCCGGCGGAACTGCTGCGCGCGATCCGCGTGGTGGCCCGCGGGCAGGCGCTGCTGGCGCCGTCGGTGACGCAGCGGCTGATCCGGCACTTCAGCCGGCTGCCGGAGCCGCTGCCGGACCTGCCGCGGGATCTGACGCGGGTGACGGTGCGGGAGCAGGAGGTGCTGGTGCTGGTGGCCCGCGGGCTGGCGAACGGGGAGATCGCCGACCGGCTGGGGCTGAGCCTGCCGACGGTGAAGTCGCACGTGAGCCACCTGCTGACGAAGCTGGACGCCCGGGACCGTATCCAACTGGTCATCACCGCCTACGAAACGGGCCTGGTCACCCCGTCCCGCCGGTGACCCCCGCCCGGGGCCGGACCGCGCCCCGGGCCCGCCGGCCCCCTGCTCCCCCTACTCCCCCAGCCCCGCCTCCCGCGCCCGCAGCATGGCCGCGATCCGGTCCTGCACCCCGAGCTTCGTGAAGATGTTCGAGATGTGGTTGCGCACGGTCTTCTCCGACAGCACCAGCTCCCGCGCGATCCGCCGGTTGTTGTAGCTGCGCGCGATCAGGTCGAGAACCTCCCGCTCCCGCTGCGTCAGCTGCGGGAACGCCCGCCCCGCCGGCACCGTGTGCAGCGCCGAGAAGTACCGGCTCAGCCGCTCCGCCACCGCCGGGCTGAACACCGCGCCGCCCGCCGCCACGCACCGCACCGCGCCCAGCAACTCCGCCCGCGACGCGCCCTTGTCCAGATACCCGTACGCCCCCGCGCGCAGCGCCGCGACCACCGCGTCGTCCTCCACCGACGCCGACATCACCAGCACCCGCGGCGGCGGCGAGCCGCTCCGGCACGGGGAGTTCAGCTGCCGCGTCGCCTCCACCCCCGAGCAGCCCGGCAGATGGAGGTCCATCAGCACCACGTCGACCCGCGCGTCCGGCTCCGCCAGCGCCGTCAGCGCCTCCTCGCCGGCCCCCGACTCGCCCGCGATCTCCAGGTCCGGCACGTTCTCCAGCGCCACCCGCACCCCGTCCCGGAACACCGGGTGGTCGTCGACGATGTACACCCGCACCGCGCTCACGCCGGCCCTCCCGGCAGCACCGCGCGCACCAGCGTCCCGTGCGGCAGGTCCGTCCGCGGCAGGATCCGCAGCGTGCCGCCCACCTCCTCCGCCCGCCGCACCATGGAGTCGATGCCCAGGCCCAGCGGGCGCCGCGGCGGCCGGCCGGTGCCGTCGTCGGCGATGTCGAGGCGCAGCGCCGTGGCCGAGGTCCACGCCCCGAGCAGGACGGTACGGGCCGCGGCGTGCCGCAGCGCGTTGGTCAGCCCCTCGGCGGCGATGCGGTACGCGGCGACCGCCACCGCCGGGTGCAGCGCGCCGAGCCGCCGCGGCACCCGGGCCCGCACCTCGGTGCCCGTGCCGTCGTGGCGGGCGGCGAGCCGGACGAGCGCGCCGGCGAGCCCGGCCTCGGCCAGGTCGGGGGGCCGCAGGTCGTCGATGACCGAGCGGATCTCGGCGCCCAGGCCGGCGGCCGTGCGGGCGGCGTCGGCGACGAGCCGGCGGGCCGCGGACCCGCCCGCGAGCAGCTCCGCCGCCGTCTCCAGCCTGAGCCGGATGCTGGCGAGGTTGCCGCCGATGCCGTCGTGCAGGTCGCGGCTGAGCCGGTGCCGCTCGGCCTCCCGGGCGGCGACGACCTGGTCGCCGCGGTGGCGCAGCTCCTCGCCCAGCACCAGCGCGGCCACCATCGGGGCCAGTTGGTCCACGTACGTGTCGAGGCCGCAGCCGGGCGGCGGCGCGTGGCAGCCGAACACCCCGTAGACCTCGCCCTGGTGGACCAGGGGCCGGCGCACCGCCGGGGGTGCGGGCACCCCGGCCCGGGCGCGGCAGGCGGCCGCCG
>NZ_BAAAPF010000301.1:0-8394 GCF_039531005.1 Streptomyces synnematoformans | reverse complement strand
GCCCCGGCGCGCGCGGGCCGGGGCCGGTGGGGCGCGACGGGGCGGCGGCGGTGCGGGTCCGCTGCGGAGGCGTAACACAAGCTCAACCTGATCAGGCGCCTCAGCAGGCACAATGCCATCTGCCGTGCCACGGCCACCGTCCCCGCCGCCGCTCAGGAGCCCCCCGTGTCCGACCACCCCACCGACAAGTCCCCCGCCCCGGCGCCGAGTCCGGCGGCCCTGGAGCGCCTCTTCCGCATCCGCGAGCGCGGCTCGACCGCCGCCCGGGAGGTACGCGGCGGGCTCGCCACGTTCTTCACGATGGCGTACATCCTCGTGCTCAACCCGATCATCCTCAGCGGCGCCGAGGACAAGTACGGCAACCAGCTCGACTTCGGCCAGCTCGTCACCGTCACCGCGCTCGTCGCCGCCGTGATGACCGTGCTCATGGGGCTGACCGCCAACCTGCCGCTGGCGCTGGCCGCCGGACTCGGCCTCAACACCGTCGTCGCGTACCAGATCGCCCCGCTGATGACCTGGCCCGACGCGATGGGCCTCGTCGTGCTGGAGGGCATCGTCGTCTGCCTGCTCGCCGCCACCGGCGTGCGCGAGGCCGTCATGAACGCCATCCCGCAGCCGCTGAAGATGGCGATCAGTGTGGGCATCGGCATGTTCATCGCCCTCATCGGCTTCATCGACGCCGGCTTCGCCACCCGGATCCCGGACGCCGCCGGCACCACCGTCCCGCTGCAGCTCGGCGGCGGCGGGACGCTCGGCGGCTGGCCGGTCGTCGTGTTCTGCGCCGGCGTGCTGCTCACCGTGTCGCTGCTCGCGCGGGGCGTGAAGGGCGCAATCCTCATCAGCATCATGGCGATGACCGTGGTCGCCATCGTCATCAACTCGGTCGCGGACATCGCCGACGAGGCCTGGGGCCTGACCGTGCCCGACTGGCCCGGCGACGTGGTCGAGGCGCCGGACTTCGGGCTGCTCGGGGAGTTCAGCTTCTTCGGGGCGTTCGACGAGGTCAGCGCGGTGACGGTGGTGCTGCTCGTGTTCACCCTCTTCCTCACCGACTTCTTCGACACCATGGGCACGGCCGTCGGCGTCACCAGCGAGGCCGGCCTCCTCGACGAGCGCGGGCGCGTCCCCCGCCTGGGCCGGCTCCTCTTCGTCGACGGGCTCGCCACCGTCGCCGGCGGCGCCGCCTCCGGCTCCTCCAACACCAGCTACATCGAGTCCGCCGCTGGCGTCGGCGAAGGCGCCCGCACCGGCCTGGCGAACCTCGTCACCGGCGCCCTCTTCGGCCTGGCCCTCCTCTTCACCCCGCTCGCCCTGGTCGTCCCCTCCCAGGCGGCGGCGCCGGCGCTGGTCGCGGTCGGCTTCCTGCTGATGACGCAGGTCCGCCACGTCGACTGGACCCGCTACGACATCGCCGTCCCGGCCTTCCTGACGATCGCCGTGATGCCCTTCACGTACTCCATCACCAACGGCCTGGGCGCGGGCTTCATCGCCTACGTGGTCCTCCAGGCGGTCATGGGCCGCGCCCGGCGGGTGCACCCGCTGATGTGGGCGGCGTCGGCGCTGTTCACGGTCTACTTCGCGATCGAGCCGATCGAGGACCTGCTCGGCGTGTGAGCCCCGGGTCAGAGGTGGCGCGTCGCCAGCGTGAGGCGGTCCCGGGCGTCGAGCAGCGCCTCCCGGATCCCCTGCTCGTGCCCCGGCGTCAGCCGCGCCACCGGCACCGAGCAGCTGATCGCGTCCCGCGCCGGCGTACGGTACGGGATCGCGACCCCGAGGCAGCGCAGCCCCAGCGTCGACTCCTCCCGGTCCAGGGCGTAGCCGCGCTCGCGCACCCCGTGCAGCTCCTCGATCAGCTGCTCCCGGTCGGTGACCGTGTGCTCGGTCAGCGGCGCCAGCGACTCCGGCAGCAGCTTGCGGACCGCCTCGTCGGGGTACGTCGCGAGGAGCGCCTTGCCCAGCGCCGTCGCGTGCGCCGGGAGCCGGCGGCCGACGCGGGTGAACGGCCGCAGGTAGTGCTGCGACTGGCGGGTGGCGAGATAGACGATGTTCACGCCGTCCAGCCGCGCCAGGTGGATGGTCTCCGTGGTGTCGTCCGCGAGCCGGTCGAGGGTGGGGCGGGCGGCGGCCACGACCTCGTCGCCGTCGATGTACGACGTGCCGACGAGCAGCGCCCGCACCCCGATCCCGTACCGCGTGCCGGTGCCGTCCGTCTCCACCCAGCCCAGCTCCGTGAGCGTGCGAAGGAGCATATAGAGGCTGGACTTGGGGTAGCCGACGGCTTGCTGGACGTCGCCGAGGCTGTGCATTCCGGGCCGGGCCGCGAAATACTCAAGCAGTTCCACGGTGCGGACGGCAGACTTGACCTGACCCCCACCGGCGTCGGCGACCCCCATGGCGCTTGACCCCTTCGCTTGAACAGCGATACAAATCCAAGAGATTCACGTATAGAGACGGCGTTCAGAATATCGAACCACCGGTATCGTCGGTCACCGTCCGCCATGTGTGCAAGAGGAACGGAGACATCTCAGTTGTCCGCACCAGTGTCCGCACCAGTCTGGAGCGTCGACCCCCGCACCGGTAACCGCCGGGAGCAGGTTGCCACCGAGGCGACCGCCGAGGAGATCGACAAGACCGTACGCGCCGCGCACGCCGCCGCCGCGGCGCTCGCCGATCGCGCGCAGCGCGCCCGGTTGTTGCGGGCCGCGGCCGACCTCTTCGACCAGCACGTCGACAAGGTCGTCGAGTGCGCCGACGCCGAGACCGCCCTCGGCCCCGGCCGGCTCAGCGGCGAACTCACCCGCACGACCTACCAGTTGCGCGCCTTCGCCGACATCGCCGAGGCCGGCGACTTCCTCGACGTGCGCATCGACCACGCCGACGCCTCCCTCGTCCCGCCGCGGCCCGACCTGCGCCGCTGGAAGGTGCCTCTCGGCGTCGTCGCCGTCTACTCCGCCTCCAACTTCCCGCTCGCCTTCTCCGTCCCCGGCGGCGACACCGCCAGCGCGCTCGCCGCCGGCTGCCCCGTCGTGGTCAAGGCCCACCCCGACCACCCCGGCACCTCCGAGCTGTGCGCGGCGCTGCTGCACCGCGCGGCGGCGGAGGCGGGGCTGCCGCAGGAGGTGCTCTCCGTCGTGCACGGCTTCGACGCGGGCGTGGAGCTGGTACGCCATCCGCTCGTCGCCGCCGCCGGGTTCACCGGCTCGGTCCGCGGCGGGCGGGCCCTGTTCGACGCCGCCGCGGCCCGTCCCCGGCCCATCCCGTTCCACGGCGAGCTGGGCAGCCTCAACCCCGTCGTCGTCAGCGAGGCGGCGGCCGCGGAGCGGGCCGAGGAGATCGGCGCGGGGCTCGCCGGGTCGATGACGCTGGGCGTGGGCCAGTTCTGCACGAAGCCGGGTCTGGTGCTGGTACCGGCGGGCGAGGCCGGGGACCGGCTCGTCACCTCGCTCACGGCGGCGGTCAGCGACACCGAGCCGGGCGTGATGCTCGACCCGCGGATGCGGACGGCCTTCGTCGCGGGCGTACGGGAGCGGGCGGAGCTGCCCGGCGTGGAGAGCCCGGTGACGCCGGGCGCGAACGGGGAGCACACCGTCAGCGGCGGCTTCCTCACCGTCGACGCCGAGCGCCTCGCCGGCGGCGGGGACTACGACCTGCTGGTGGAGGAGTGCTTCGGGCCCGTGACCGTCATCGTGCGGTACGGGGACGTCGCGCAGGTCTCCGCGGTGCTGGCCCGGCTCCCGGGCAACCTCACGGCGACCGCGCACCTGGGCGCGGCGGAGGCGGCGGGCACGGAGGACACGGGGGACGCCGGTGCGGCGCGGCTGCTGGCCGAACTGACCCCGCTCGCCGGGCGGGTCCTCGTCGACGGCTGGCCCACGGGCGTCGCCGTCGCCCCCGCCCAGCACCACGGCGGCCCCTACCCGGCGACCACGTCGACCTCGACGTCCGTCGGCGGCACGGCGATCGAGCGCTGGCTGCGCCCGGTGACGTACCAGAACACGCCGCAGCCGCTGCTGCCCGCCGAGCTGCGCGACGCCGATCCGGCGGACGTGCCCCGCACGGTGAACGGCGTCCGGCAGAGCTGACGCGTACGGTGCGGGCGGCGGTTCGCACGCCGCCCGCACCCGCCGTCCGTACGGGGGTCCGGCCCCCGCGGTCCGGGAGAGCTACGTCAGCGCCCGGGCCAGCGCGTCGGCGAACCGGTCCGTCGTCCGCCGGTCCCGGACCGCGAGCCGCAGCCACGCGGGGCCCAGGCCGGGGAACGTGTCGCCGCGGCGGACGGCGAAGCCGAGGGCGCGCAGCCGTTCGCGTACGACGAGCCCCGCGGCGGTGCCGTCCGTTCCCGCGACTCCGGCGACCCGGACGAGGACGAACGGCGCCTCGGCCGTCCCCGCGGTCGTGACCTCCGCGAACTCTCCGAGCCTGCGCAGCAGGTACGCCCGGTCGGCGGCGGCCGTCCGGCCCGCCGCGGCCGCCTCCGCGAGCGCCCGCGGCCCGCACACCGCCTCGGCCGCCGCCAGCGCCAGCGTCGACACCGGCCACAGCGGCTGCGCCCGCCCCAGCGCGGCGACGGTGCCGGCGTCGCCGAGGACGTAGCCGACGCGCAGGCCGGCGAGCCCCCAGGTCTTGGTGAGGCTGCGCAGGACGACCAGCCCGGGCACGTCCGTGCGCCCGGCCAGCGACTCGCGCTCGCCCGGCACCGCGTCCATGAACGCCTCGTCCACGACGAGCGTCCGCCCCGGCCGGGCCAGCGCGGCGACGGCCGCGGCGGGGTGGAGGACGGACGTCGGGTTGGTCGGGTTGCCGACGACGACGAGGTCGGCGTCCTCGGGCACCGCCCGCGGCGGCAGCCGGAAGCCGTTCCCGGCGCGCAGCAGCACCCGCTCCACCTCGTGCCCGGCGTCGCGCAGCGCCGCCTCCGGCTCCGTGAACTGCGGGTGGACGACCACCGCCCGGCGCACCGCCGGCCGCAGCGCCCGGGCCAGCAGCACGAACGCCTCGGCGCCGCCGACGGTGAGCAGTACCCGGCCGGCCGGCACCCCGTGCCGGGCGGCGGCGGCGGTGCCGGCGGCGCGGCCGTCGGGGTAGGCGGCGAGCCGGTCGAGGGAGCCGGCGAGGAGTTCCCTGAGCCAGCCGGGGGGCGTGCCGGCGCGGACGTTGACGGCGAGGTCGGTCAGGCCGGGCGCGGCGTCGCGGAGTTCGGCGTCGCCGTGGTGGCGGAGGTCGTGACGGGCGGGGGCGGGGGGTTCAGTGCGCATGGGCGTGGTCGCCGTGGTGGTGCCCGTGCCCATGGCCGTGTCCGTGTCCGTGGCCCGTGCCGTCCTCGTCCGGGTGGAAGTGCGGCTGCTGCGGGATGCCGACCTTGTCCTCGAAGCCGGGCAGGGCGATGCGGTAGACGCAGGAGTCGCAGTTCATGCGCAGGTCGCCGGCGACGGCCTCCTCGTACCGCTCCGTCACCAGCTCGACCAGCTCCTCGGCCGGGCCGATGACGTCCGCGGTGCGCACCCCGGCCTCCGGGTGCGCGGCCGCCCACTCCCGCGCCTGGCGGGCGACGCGGTCGGGGAGCACGCCGGGGAAGAGGAAGTAGGGCAGCACGACGACGTTCCCCCGGCCCTCGGCACGGGTGCCCCCGGCGCCCAGCCGGCGGCACCGCTCCAGGCCCGCGGCGACGTCGGGCGCGGCGAGCGACACGAACGCCGTCTCGACGCCCGCGTAGCCGCGGCCCTCCCAGAGCAGCCGGGCGGCCTTGTGCACCTCCGCGTTGGCGTCAGGGTCGGTGGACCCGCGGCCGACGAGGAGGACGGTGGTACGGGCCCGCGCGGCACGGGCGTCCGCGCCCGCCGCGCCGAGGGCCTCGTCCACGCGGCGCTCCAGCACGGACAGCAGCTTCGGGTGCGGGCCGAGGGGCCGCCCGTAGGAGTACGAGAGGCCGGGGTGCCGCTCCTTCTCGCGGGCCAGCGCGGCGGGGATGTCGCCCTTGGCGTGCCCGGCGGAGACGAGCATGAGCGGCACGGCGGCGAAGTGCCGTACGCCGCGGTCGACGAGCCCGGCGACGGCCTCGCCCAGCGGCGGCGGGGACAGCTCGATGAAGCCGCCGGCCACGGGCGGCCCGGGGCTGCGGTCGGCGAGCACGCGCACGAACGCGCGGAACGCCTCGGCGCCGGCGGCGTCGCGGGTGCCGTGGCCGGCGATGAGCAGGGCGGGCTTGGTCACTGACGTCTCCTCGGTGGTACGGGGCCCGGCGGCGCCGGGCGGGGTGGTGCGGAACGGGCGCCGGCGGCGGTCACGGGCCGGCGGTGGCGGCCGGGTGCGTGCCGGTCGGGGGCGGGGCGTAGAGCAGGGCGTTCAGCACGGCGGCGGCCACCGCGGAACCGCCCTTCTCGGAGACGTTGCTGACCGCCGGCAGCCCCGAGGCCCGCAGCGCCGCCTTGCTCTCCGCCGCCCCCACGAACCCCACCGGCAGCCCGACCACCAGCGCCGGCGCCGCCCCCAGCGCGATCAGCTCCGTCAGCGCCGTGGGCGCACAGCCGACCACCCACACGGCGCCGTCGCCCACCTCCTCGTACGCCAGCCGCACCGCGGCCGCCGACCGGGTCAGGCCCGGCGCGGCCACCGCGTCGCGCAGCCGGCAGACCGCCCGGCGGGCGGTGATGCCCGCCGCGACCATCTCCACGTCGGCGACGACCGGCGCGCCGGCGTGCAGCGCGGCGTGTGCGGCGGCCAGCGACGCCTCGTCGCACACCAGGTCGCCGGCGTAGGCGAGGTCGGCGGAGGAGTGGATGACGCGCTCGACGACCGCGCGGGTCAGCGGCGGCAGGTGCGCGGTGCCGACCCGGGCGCGCAGCCGCCGGTACGACTCCTCCTCGATGGGGTGGACGGTCCTCGCGGTCCTCGTCACGGGTGGGACTCCTTCGGGGCTTCGTCGATGGCGTCGGCCGGGCAGACCTCCACGCACTCCAGACAGCCGGTGCACAGGTCGGCCCGGACGAACAGGGCGCCGCCGCGCGGGCGGACGGCGTGCTCGGGGCAGGTGAGCAGACAGGCGCCGCAGCCGGTGCAGCGGTCGTTGACGGTGGGGACGGCCGGGGCGGCGCGGGCGGCCGGGACGGCGGGGCCGGTGGGGCCGGTGGGGACGGCCGGGCCCGTGCGGGCGCTCACATCTGCCACCGGTAGCCGCGCGGGGTCACCATCCGGCCCGCGACCTCGCGCGTCGCCGAGTTCCCGACCGTCACCACGGTCATCATGTCGACGGACCGCGGGTCGAGTTCCGCCAGCGTCGTCAGCAGCACGTGCTCGTCCGGCCGGGACGCGTTCCGTACGACGCCCACCGGCGTCGTCGGCGCGCGGTGCTTCGCCAGCAGCGCCAGCGCCTCCGGCAGCTGCCGGTGCCGGGCGCGGCTGCGCGGGTTGTAGAAGGTGACCACGAGGTCCGACTCCGCCGCCGCCCGCACCCTGCGTTCGATCACCGCCCACGGCGTGTGCAGGTCAGAAAGGCTCACGGCGACGTGGTCGTGCCCCAGCGGCGCACCCAGCAGCGCCGCCGCGGCCAGCGCCGCCGTCACCCCCGGCACGCCGGCGACGTCGATGTCCGCGCCCGCCTCCGCCAGCGCCGGCGACGCCATCGCATACACGCCCGCGTCGCCGCTGCCGACCAGCGCCACCGCGTGCCCCGCGCGTGCCTCGGCCACGGCGGTGCGGGCGCGTTCCTCCTCGGCGCCCAGCCCGGACTCCAGGACCCGCGTGCCGGGGCGGAGCAGGTCGCGGATCTGCGCGACGTACTGGTCGAGGCCGACGACCACCGACGCCCGGCGCAGCTCCGCGCGGGCGCGCGGCGTCAGCAGATCGCGGGCACCCGGCCCGAGGCCGACGACGGCGAGCCTTCCGCGGGGCCGGCGGCGGGCCACGGCGCAGGTGGCCATCGCGGGGCGGCCGGCGGGGGCGGACTTCCGCTTGCGTACGACGAGTTCGTCGTCCGCGCCGGCGGCGGTCAGCTCGTCGGCCTCCGCGACGCTGGGCGTGCCCACGGCGGCGAGGGGCGCTGCGGACGGGGTGGGCACGTCCACGGCGGCCAGCGCGGCGGCCGGGAACGTGCGCAGCGGCACCCCCAGGCGCTCGGCGGGGGCGGGCGGCCCCCGCTCGCCGGCCTTCGCGTCGACGGTGGCGAGCGCGGTGACGGAGGGCGGGCTCAGCCCCGCGTCTTCGAGGGTCTCCCCGACGAGCCCCAGCACCTCGTCCGCCGGCGCCCCGCGGCTGGCGCCCACCCCGACGACGAGCGACGGCGGGCGGAGCACCGCTTCGCGGGCCGCGAGCGGCAGGCGGCGGTCGGTGACGTACAGGCGGACGTCCGTCGAGACCGCGGCCCCGCCGCCGGCCCCGCCTCCGGCCCCGACGTGCGGC
>NZ_BAAAPF010000300.1:0-8460 GCF_039531005.1 Streptomyces synnematoformans | reverse complement strand
CGTCCCGTAGCCGCCGGGGCCGGTGGGGGCGGGGGGACCGGGAGGCGCCCCCGGCGCGGCGGGCGCGCCGCCGGCGTGCGGGCGGCCTGCGGGCGCCTGGGAGTGGCTGCCCGCCAGGGTGCGGCTGCGGATCCGGTAGAGGCCGGTGTCGAGGTCCTCCGCCTTCTCCAGGTGCACCTTTATCGGGCCCATGAAGGTGTAGCGCTGCTGCTGCGCGTAGTCGCGCACCATGGCGGCCAGCTCCTCGCCGAGCTGGCCGGAGTACGGAGCGAGCCGGTCGTAGTCGGGGGCGCTCAGCTCCACGATGAAGTCGTTGGGCACGACCGTACGCTCACGGTTCCAGATGGTGGCGTTGTTGTCGCACTCGCGCTGCAGGGCGCCGGCGATCTCCACCGGCTGCACCTCGGACTTGAACACCTTGGCGAAGGTGCCGTTGACGAGACCCTCCAGACGCTGCTCGAAGCGCTTGAGTACTCCCACGGGGCACCTCCTCTCCTTCCGGCCTTCCCGCCGGGCCCTCGAACATGCTGCTCGTACTGCTCGCTGATCGTATCCACGCGCGGGGGAATGGACTGGTTCCCGGTCCCCGCCGCCGGTACGCGGTGTCCTCTCTCACACCCGTCTCACACCTGCCGGCCGGCTGTCCGGCCGGGCTTCTCCACCGTCCGCCCAGGCGTCCACTGGGGATGGTACGGGCGGCTCCTCCCAGTGTCCCGCATCGCCGGCCCCCGGCGGTCGCGGTGCGGGCAAAACGGATGTGATCCGGGTCCGGACAGCGTGCTAGGCTTCCTGATGTCAGCACGGCCCAGGCCCTGTCTCGGTCATGTGCAGCACACCCTTTGCGCGGGTGGCGGAATAGGCAGACGCGCTGGATTCAGGTTCCAGTGTCCGAAAGGACGTGGGGGTTCAACTCCCCCCTCGCGCACCACACAGCATGATCGAAGGCACCCGGTTGCCGGTGACGCACGTCACCGGCGTGGGTGCCTTCCGTCGTTCCGGTGCGTCCCCGCCCCGGCGATGGCGCACGCATACACACCCGCCCCGTACCTCCATCGGGCGAAGGGGCCGCGGACTCCCCGTCGCCATCGCCGTGCACCCCGGCCGGCAAGGGGACGCCCCCGGTCCGCGGCGGGCAAGTATGTGTCATTGCCCCGGCCGACCGGACAGGACTCCTGCCGCGGAGGGATCCGGCGCGGGGGATTCCCGCCGTACGGGTCGGGGAGGGCTACTGCCCTGGTGGGAGCGGTGCCGGCGCCGGTTTTCCCGCGCTCCGTACACCGTGCCGGTGCGAGGTTGCGAATGCCGCTTTCCGGGCAATCAGTGACAGAAGGTGATTGATTGACAGCGCGAGAGATGATCGCGCACACTCGGGCTCGATTTCCGCCGATCGGCGTGTCAAACGGGGCGGCGGCCAAGGGGGTTGGCCGCTGGGAGGAGTGAAATGACGGGGCAGCAGGCACGGGTGTCCACGGAGCTTCCGGCGGTGCTGGACGGCTTCGACCTCACCGATCAGGAGCGGTTCACCGACGGCTTCCCGCACGAGGTCTTCGTCCGGCTCCGCGAGGAGGCCCCCGTGCTGTGGCACCCGCCGGGGACGACCGTCGACGGCGAGGGCTTCTGGGTGCTGTCCCGGCACGCCGACCTGAAGGCGGCGGCCGAGGACCCGGTGTTCTCCTCCAAGGGCGGCGGCGGGCGCGAGGGCGGCGGGACGCACATCGACGACCTGAAGCCCGGCGTGCACGCCGGCAGTCTGATCAACATGCAGGACGATCCGCGGCACCGGATGTTCAAGGACCTGGTCAGCCCGCCCGTCGCCCGGCAGGCCGTCGAGGCGCGGCTGCCGCAGCTGCGCGAGGTGGCGGCCCGGCTCGTCGGGCAGGCCCTCGCCCGGGGCCGGGTGAACTTCCAGCCGGCCGTGACCGCCCCGTACACCATCGAGTGTGTGGGCAGGGTGCTGGGCGCGCCCGAGGCGGACATGCCGCAGCTCATCGAGTGGGGGGAGACCCTCGCCGGGTTCGAGGAGCGCCTCTCCGGCAAGGTCAACCGGGCGGCCACCGAGACCCAGTACGCGATGTACGAGTACAGCAAGAAGCTGATCGCGGCGAAGCGCGCCGCGGGCGGCCCGCCGGCGGACGACCTCATGTCCGTGCTGGCGCACCGGGACATCCCCGCGGACCGCGGCGAGGAGCCGCTGTCGGAGTACGAGCGCGAGGCGTTCTTCTGCCTCGTGCTGATCGCCGGCAGCGAACCGCCGCGGAACGCGCTGGCGACCGGCATCCTCGCGCTCGCCCAGCACCCCGAGCAGTGGCGGGCGCTGCGCGCCGACCGCTCCCTGCTGCCGGGCGCGATCGACGAGATGCTGCGCTGGTCCACCCCCACGCCGTACAACCGGCGCACCGCGACCCGCGACACCGTCTTCCGCGGCACCGAGATCAAGGCCGGCGAGAAGATCACCTTCTGGTGGGCCTCCGGCAACCGGGACGGCTCCGTCTTCGACGACCCGACGACCTTCGACATCCGCCGCTCCCCCAACCCGCACCTGGCCTTCGCCCACGGCACCCACTCGTGCCTCGGCGAGCAGCTGGCGCGGATCGAGATGCGGGTGCTCCTGGAAGAACTCCTCGACCGGGTGGCGGAGATCAGGATCGACGGCGACGTGACCTGGGCCCCGAGCAACAAGCACACGGTCATCCTGCGCATGCCCGTCGAGCTGGTTCGGGCCACCGCGGCCTGACACCACCTCGCAACGGGACTTCACCATCACACGGGGAGCGAGTGAGCATGGCGGAAACATCAGAGACGTCGGCCGCGGCGGGTGACGCGGGCGCGGAGGGTACGGAGGACACGGGCATCGACCCGGCGATCTTCTCGCAGCTGCTGCCCTTCGACCCCTTCGACCCGGCCTTCCACGCCGACCCGTACGCGGTCTACCGCAAGATCCGCGAGCAGGGCCCGGTGACCCGTACGCCGCTGGGACTCGTCGTCGTCCCCGGGCACGCCGGGGTCTCCGCGGTACTGCGCGACAACCGGTTCGGCTGGGGCGACGGCGCCACCGTGGCCGAGCACTTCAGCGAGGCGCCCGACGGCACCACCGTGCGCCCGTTCATCTTCATGGACCCGCCCGACCACACCCGCATCCGCGGGCTGGTCGGCCAGGCGTTCTCGGCCCGGCGCGTCGACGCGCTGCGCGCCCGGGCCGGGGAGCTGGTCACCGAGCTGATCGACAAGGCCGTCGCGGCGGCCGACGGCGGGCCCGTCGACCTGATCGACGCGGTCGCCCACCCGCTGCCCGCGATCCTCCTCGGCGAGCTGATCGGCGTGCCGCCGGAGAAGCACGAGCGGTTCCGCGCGCTGTCCACCGACATCGCCCACGGCCTCGACCCGAGCCTCTTCCTCACGCCCGAGGAGGTCACCCGCCGCGACAGCGCCCGGGCCGAGCTGTACGAGTACTTCGGCCGGCTCGCCGAGGAGCGCCGGGCCGCGCCCGCCGGGGACCTGATCAGCGAGCTGGTCACCGCCGAGGACACCGACGGCGGGCTCACCGGCCACGAACTCGTCGTCACCCTCACCCTGCTGCTGTCCGCCGGGTTCGCGCTCACGGTGAACCTGATCGGCAACGGCATGTACGCCCTGCTCCAGCACCCCGGCCAGCTGGCGTGGCTGCGCGAGCACCCCGAGGACGTCCCCGCCGCCGTCGAGGAGATGCTGCGCTACGACCCGCCCGGGCAGATGATCTCGCGGGTCGCGCTGGCGGACGCCGAGGTCGAGGGCGTGCCGGTCGCCGCCGGCGAGCAGGTGATGCTGATGATCGGGGCCGCCAGCCGCGATCCCGAGGTGTACGAGGACCCCGACGCGCTGGTGCTGTCCCGGCCCGCCGGCCGGAACCTGGGCTTCGGCCTCGGCGTGCACTTCTGCGTCGGCGCCCCCATCGCCCGGCTCGCCGCGCAGGTCGCGGTGGCGAAGCTGGCCGCGCTGGACCTGGAGCTGGAGACGGCGACGCCGCCGCGGGCCCCGTACATCATCACGCGCGGGCTGCGGGAGCTTCCGGTGCGCCTCACCGCGGCGGACTGATCGACCGGCCGGCCGGCTGACCGGTCCTTTCGGCACCGGGCACCGCGGAGCGGGCGGCGCGCCGGCGACACGCGCGCCGCCCGGCCGGGCGCGGAGCGACGACGCACGCGCCCGTACCCGACCCGCGCCCGCCCGCCGGACCGTACGGGGGAGTCATGAGCGAGAGAAGCGACACACACGAGAGGAACGACGGCGCGGACGGGACGGCCGACCGCCGGATCGCCGTGGTGGGGATCGCCTGCCGCGTGCCCGGGGCGGCCGACCCCGCGGCGTTCTGGCGGCTGCTCCGCGACGGCGTCGACGCCGTCGGTCCCGCGCCCGCGGGGCGCGGGCTGCCCGCGGACGTCCACGGCGGGTTCCTCGACGAGGTCGACCGGTTCGACGCCGCGTTCTTCGGCATGTCGCCGCGCGAGGCCGCCGCCGTCGACCCGCAACAGCGCCTCGCGCTCGAACTGGCCTGGGAGGCGCTGGAGAACGCCGGGCTGCGCCCCGGAGCGCTCCGCGGCAGCCGCACCGGCGTGTTCGTCGGCTCGATGACCGACGACTACGCCCGCCTCCAGCACGCCGCCGGCGCGCTCACCGCGCACAGCACCACCGGGCTGAGCCGCGCCGCCACCGCCAACCGCCTGTCGCACCTGCTCGGCCTCGCCGGCCCCAGCCTCGCCGTCGACACCGCCCAGTCCTCCGGGCTGGCCGCCGTCCACCTGGCGGTACGGAGCCTCCTCGCCGGCGAGTCGACCCTCGCCCTCGCCGGCGGCGTGCACCTGAACCTACTCGCCGAGGGCTTCGCCGCCGCCGAACTCTTCGGCGCCCTCTCGCCGGACGCCGCCGACGCCCGCTGCCGCGTCTTCGACGCGCGGGCCAACGGCTACGTACGCGGCGAGGGCGGCGGCCTCGTCGTCCTCAAGCCGCTCGCCGCCGCGGTCGCCGACGGCGACCCGGTCCACGGCGTCATCCTCGGCAGCGCCCTCGGCAACGGCACCGGCCGCACCCTGACGGCCCCCGACCCCGCCGCGCAGGAGCGCGTCATCCGCGCCGCGTACCGGGACGCCGGGGTCGACCCGGGCGAGGCGCAGTACGTCGAACTCCACGGCACCGGCACCCCGATGGGCGACCCCGTCGAGGCGGCGGCCCTCGGCGCGGCGCTGGGCACGGCGGGACGCGCGGCCGGCGGGGAGCTGGCCGTCGGGTCGGTGAAGACCAACATCGGGCACCTGGAGGGCGCCGCCGGGGCCGTCGGCCTGATCAAGGCCCTGCTGAGCCTGAAGCACGGGGAGCTGCCGGCCAGCCTGCACTTCGAGCGGCCCCACCCGGAGATTCCGCTCGACGAGCTGAAGCTGAGCGTACGGGGGGCGCCGGGCCCGTGGCCGCGGCCCCGCGGGGAACGGCTCGTCGCGGGCGTCAGCTCGTTCGGCATGGGCGGCACCAACTGCCACGTGGTGCTCGCCGACTGGCGGCCGGCCCCGGCCGGCGGCGGGCGCATCCGCTCGTACGGCACGCTGCCGTGGCCGGTGTCGGGCCGCAGCGCGGCGGCGCTGCGCGCGCAGACCGCGGCGCTCGCGGCGTACGCGACCGGGGCCGGCGAGGACGGGCTGCCGGACCTGGCGGACTCGCTGGCCACCACCCGCACCGCGTTCGAGCACCGCGCCGTGGTGCTCGGCGAGGGCGGCGAGGCGCTGCTGTCCGGCCTGGCCGCCGTGGCGGAGGACCGGGCCGCACCGAACGTGCTGCGCGGGACGGCCGCCGCGCGGCCGGGGGAGCGGACGGCGTTCCTCTTCTCCGGGCAGGGCAGCCAGCGCGTCGGCATGGGGCGCGGGCTGTACGAGACCTTCCCCGCGTACGCCGAGGCGTTCGACACCGTCTGCGCCGCCCTCGACCCGCACCTGCGGCGCCCGCTCCGCGACGTCGTCTTCGCCGAGGCGGAGCTGCTGGCCCGCACCGAGTACACCCAGCCCGCGCTGTTCGCCGTCGAGGTGGCACTCCACCGGCTGCTGGAGCGCTGGGGCGTCACCCCCGACGTGCTCCTGGGCCACTCCGTCGGCGAGCTGGCCGCCGCCCACGTCGCCGGGGTCCTGGACCTCGCCGACGCCGCCGCCCTCGTCACCGCCCGCGGCGCGCTCATGCAGGCACTCCCCGCGGACGGCGCCATGGCCGCCGTCGAGGCGAGCGAGGCCGAACTGCGCGCCGCCCTCGCCGAGGACGGGCCGGAGGCGGCCGGCCGGCTCTCCGTCGCCGCGCTCAACGGCCCCGCGGAGACCGTCGTCTCCGGCGACGCCGACGCCGTCCACGCCCTCACCGCCGCCTGGTCCGCACGCGGCCGCAGGACCACCGCGCTGCGCGTCAGCCACGCCTTCCACTCCCCGCACATGGACGGCATGCTCGACGCCTTCCGCCGGACCGCCGCCCGCCTCACCTACCACCCGCCGCGCATCCCGGTCGTCTCCAACCTCACCGGCGCCCCCGCCACCGCCGACGAGCTGTGCACCCCCGACTACTGGGTACGGCACGTCCGCGACACCGTCCGCTTCCTCGACGGCGCGCGCGCCGCGCACGCCGGCGGCGCCGCGGTGTTCGTCGAGGTGGGCCCGGGCGCCACGCTCAGCGGCCTGACCCGGGACTGCCTGGGGGAGGAGGCCGCGGCCGGGGAGGAGGCCGCGGCCGAGGCGCTGGTCCTGCCGACGCTCCGGCGGGACGTCGCCGAGGACCGCTCGGTCCTCACCACCCTCGGCGAACTCCACGTGCACGGCACCGGGATCGGCTGGGACGCCTACTTCGCCGACGCCGGCACGCGGCGGGTCGAGCTGCCGACGTACCGCTTCCAGCGCAGCCGCCACTGGACGGGCGGACCGCCGGAGGCGCGGCCCGCGGAACGGCCGGAGACGGCGGCCGCGCCGGCCGGGCCGGACGAGCCGGCCGCGGCCCCGATGGAACAGGCCGAGCCGGCCGACGACCCCGTCCGCACCGACCCCACCGTCACTGACCTCGCCGATCTCACCGACCTCGTACGCACCCACACGGCCGCCGCACTCGGCTACGACTCCACCGCCGCCGTCGACACCGACACCGCCTTCCGCGACCTCGGCCTCGACTCCTACGGCGCCGTCGACCTGCGCCGGCGCCTCACCGCCGCCACCGGCGTGCCCCTCCCGAGCGGCGCCCTCTTCAACCACCCGACGCCCGCCGCCATGGCCGCCTGGCTGCACACCGCCCGCGGCGGCGCCGACACCCGGCAGGACCGGCACGGCGCACGACCCCCGGCCGCGGAGGACGACGATCCGGTCGTCATCGTCGGCATGGCCTGCCGCTACCCGGGCGGCGTCGGCTCGCCGGACGAGCTGTGGCGCCTTCTCGCGGAGGAGCGCGACGCGATCGGGGACTTCCCCGCCGACCGCGGCTGGGACCTGGCAGGACTGCACGACCCGGACCCCGACCGCGCGGGCACCTCGTACACCGCCCACGGCGGCTTCCTGGACGATGCGGCGGGTTTCGACGCCGAGTTCTTCGGGATCTCCCCGCGCGAGGCGCTGGCGATGGATCCGCAGCAGCGGCTCCTGCTGGAGACGAGCTGGGAGGCGTGCGAACGCGCCGGCCTCGCGGCCGCGACGCTGCGCGGCAGAGCGACCGGTGTCTTCGTGGGCGCCACGGCGCAGGACTACGGGCCGCGCATGCACGAGGCCGCGGACGGGCCGGAGGGGTACGTGCTCACGGGCACCACTCCGGCGGTCGCGTCGGGCCGCATCGCGTACGCCTTCGGCCTGGAGGGGCCGGCGGTGACGGTGGACACGGCGTGTTCGTCGTCGCTGGTGGCACTGCATCTGGCGGCGCAGTCGATACGCACGGGCGAGTGCGACATGGCGCTGGCGGGCGGCGTGACGGTGCTGTCGACGCCCGGCATGTTCGTGGAGTTCAGCCGGCAGCGGGGGCTGTCGGCGGACGGCCGGTGCAAGTCGTTCGCGGCGGGTGCGGACGGCACGGGGTGGGCCGAGGGCGTCGGCGTACTGGTCCTGGAGCGGCGGTCGGTGGCGCGGGCGAACGGGCACCGGGTGCTGGCGGTGGTGCGCGGTACGGCGATCAACCAGGACGGCGCGAGCAACGGCCTCACGGCGCCGAACGGCCTGTCGCAGGAACGGGTGATCCGGGCGGCGCTCGACAGCGCGGGCCTCGGGCCCGGCGACGTGGATGCGGTCGAGGCCCACGGTACGGGGACGGGACTGGGGGACCCGATCGAGGCGGAGGCGCTGCTGGCGACGTACGGCCAGGGGCGGGCGGGGGACCGGCCGCTGTGGCTGGGGTCGGTGAAGTCGAACATCGGGCATGCGCAGGCGGCGGCGGGGGTCGCGGGGATCATCAAGATGGTCCAGGCGATGCGGTACGGGCAGCTGCCCAGGA
>NZ_BAAAPF010000299.1:0-8478 GCF_039531005.1 Streptomyces synnematoformans | reverse complement strand
GGCCGCGGCGGGCGGCGGTCTCGTCGTTCGGCGTCAGCGGCACGAACGCCCACGTCATCCTCGAACAGCCCGAGCCGCAGCCCGAACCCCCGGCGCCGACCCCCGCCGGCCCCGTGGGGGTGCCGCTCTCCGCGCAGGGCGACGAGGCGCTGCGCGCGTACGCCCGGCGGCTGCACGGGTGGCTGGCGGAACGCCCCGAGCTGGGTCCTGGCGAGGTCGCGGGGGCGCTGCGGACGCGGGCGCGGCTGACGCGGCACGCGGTGGTCGTGGGCGAGGACCGGCGGGACGTGCTGGCGGGCTTGGAGGCGCTGGCGGGCGGTGTGCCGCACCCGGGGGTGGTGACCGGGCGAGCGGGGGTGCCGGGCGGGACGGTGTTCGTGTACCCGGGGCAGGGGTCGCAGTGGGTGCGGATGGGCGCGCGGCTCTTTGAGGACTCCTCGGTGTTCGCCCAGGCGCTGACCGAGTGCGCCGAAGCTCTCGCCCCGCATACCGGGTTCGACCTTCTTGATGTGCTGACCAGCGCTGAACCCTCGGTGTTGGAGCCGGTGGAGGTGGTCCAGCCCGCGCTGTGGGCGGTGATGGTGGCGCTGACCCGCTGGTGGGAGTACCACGGTGTGCGTCCGGATGCGGTGATCGGGCACTCCCAGGGTGAGATCGCGGCCGCGCATGTGGCGGGAGCGCTGAGTCTGGAGGACGCGGCGCGGGTGGTGGCCCAGCGCTCGGCGGCGCTGACAGCGCTCGCGGGTACGGGCGGGATGCTGTCCGTAGCTCTCGATGAGACGGACACCACTGCGCTGCTGGATGCCTGCGGTGTCGCCGCTGAGGTGTCGATTGCTGCGTTCAACGGGCCTGCGGCCGTGGTCGTCGCCGGGTCGGCCGCCGCGCTGGATGCGGTCGAGAAGCACTGTGAAAGCCGGGAGGTACGTCATCGCCGGGTGCCGGTGACGTACGCCTCGCACACCCCCCTCGTCCAACCCCTCGAAGAAGACCTGACGGCACGCCTGTCAGGCATCGAACCCCGGCCGGGCGGCATTCCCTTCTACTCCACCGTCACCGCCGGACCCGTCGACACGAGCACGCTCACCGCCGACTACTGGTTCACCAACCTGCGCTCGCCGGTCCGCTTCCACCAGACCGTGCAGGCCCTCCTCGCCGACGGCTACGGCCACTTCCTCGAACCCAGCCCCCACCCCGGCCTGCTCACCGCCATCGAAGACACCATCGACCAGACCGACACCGAAGCCGTCACCCACGCCACCCTCCACCGCCACGACGACACCCCCCACCGCCTCGCCCACGCACGCGCCCACACCCACGCCCACGGCCTGTCGGCTCCCGCGCCCACCACCCCCGCCCCCCACCTCCCCGACCTCCCCACCTACCCCTTCCAGCACCAGCACCTCTGGCTCGCCCCCACCCCCGCCACGTCTCGCCAGCGCACCCTCGACTCCTGGCGCTACACCGTCACCTGGCGCACCCACACCCCGTCCCCCGCCCCGCCCGTGCTCAGCGGCACCTGGGTCCTTCTCACCCCTCCCCACACGCCCCCGCCCCCCGCCCTGGTCGGCGCCCTCGAAACCGCGGGGGCCACCGTGACCACCGACCCCGCGCACCCCGACCTCGCCGGCGTCCTCAACCTCGACCCCGACCCGACCGCCACCCTCGCCCACCTGCACCACCGGCGGCGGCTCCCCGCCGCCCCCCTCTGGACCGTCACCGCCCACGCCGTCCGGACCTCCCCCCACGACCCGCCCCCCGACCCCGACCACGCGCAGACCTGGGGTCTCGGGCGGGTGGCCGCGCTGGAGTACGTACGCCACTTCGCCGGGCTCGTCGACCTCCCCGCCGACCCGCAGCCGCACCACTACACCCAGCTCGTCCGGCACCTGGCCGACAGCGGCCGGCCCGCGCACGAACCGCACCTCGCCATCCGCGACCACACCGTCCACACCCCCCGCCTCGTCCGCGCCTCCCGCCCCACCCCGTCCCCTCGCGCCACCGGCTACCGCTTCCCCCACTCCACCCTCGTCACCGGCGGCACCGGCGCCCTGGGACCGCACATCGCCCGGTGGCTGGTCGACGCGGGCGCCGAGCACCTCGTGCTCGTCAGCCGCCGCGGCCCGGCGGCCGACGGGGTCGCCGAGCTGGTCGCCGAGATCGAGGGCAGGGGCGCCGCGGTCACCGTCGCCGCCTGCGACGTGGCCGACCGGGACGCGGTCGCGGACCTCGTACGCCGGCTCGACGCGAACGGGCACCGGGTCGGGACCGTGATCCACGCGGCGGCGGCGATGCGGCTCAGCCCCCTCGACGCCCTCACCGCCGAGGAGTTCCACGACGTGGTGCACCCCAAGGTCGCCGGTGCCCGGCACCTGGACGAGCTGCTCGCCCACCACCCCGTCGAGGCGTTCGTCCTCTTCTCCTCCATCGCCGGCGTGTGGGGCAGCGGCGACCACGGGGCGTACGCGGCGGCCAACGCCTGGCTGGACGCGTTCGCCGAGCAGCGCCGCGCCCGCGGGCTGCCCGCCACCTCCGTGGCCTGGGGGGTGTGGGGCAGCGACACGCTGCCGGACGCCGTCGATCCGGAGTTCCTGCGCAAGCAGGGCCTCCCGCTGCTCGACCCGGAGACCGCCCTCGCCGGCCTGCGGCAGGCGCTCGACGACGACGAGACCTTCGTCGCGCTCGCGGACGTGGACTGGGAGAGGTTCCTGCCCGTCTTCACCTCCGCCCGGCCCAGCCCGCTGCTCGCGGAGATCGCCGCCGAGCAGCAGCGGCCGGAGCCGTCGGCGCACCGGCGGGACACCGGGCCCGTACGGGAGTCCTCGCCGCTCGCGGAACGGCTGGCCGGCCTGGCGCCCGACGAGCGCGAGAAGGAACTCCTGGCCGTCGTCCACGACTGCCTCACCGCCGTGCTCGGGCAGCGCCCCGGCGCCGAGGGGACCGCGGAGACCACCGACAAGACCCCGTTCCGGCAGCGCGGCGTGGACTCCCTCCTGGCCGTCGAGTTCCGCAACCGCCTCGGCGAGGCGACCGGCCTGCGGCTGCCCGCCACCCTGGTCTTCGAGCACCCGCACCCCCTCGCCGTCGCCCGCCTCCTCGCCGGAGAACTGGCCGGAGAACTCGCCGGAGAACCCGGCGAGGCCCCCTCGCCCACCGCCTCCGTACGCGCCGAACTCGCCCGGCTGGAGGCCGCCGTCACCGCGCACGGGGTCGGCGCCCCCGAGCGCACGGAGATCGCCGCCCGCCTCCGCACCCTGCTGGCCGGGCTCGACACCGCGTCCCGGCCGCCGCAGGACGACGCGGACGGTCCGGAGGCGGCGGACGACGATCTCGACCTCGTCAGCGACGAGGACATGTTCGACCTCATCGACCGCGAACTCCGCGACGGCTGAGGTGTGAGACCCGTGCCGACCGTCGTCGCCCCCCGCACCACAGCCGGACTCCCGCACCACGTGAAGGACGCGCCATGGCCGAGGACGTAGCCAAGCTCCGCGACTACCTCAAGCGGGTCACCGTGGACCTGCGCAAGGCCCGCCGGCGCCTGGCGGAGATCGAGGACCAGACCCGGGAGCCGATCGCGATCGTCGGCATGGCCTGCCGCTTCCCGGGCGGTGTCGCGTCCCCCGACGACCTGTGGCGCCTCCTCGTCGACGAGCGCGACGCCGTCGGCCCGTTCCCCGCCGACCGCGGCTGGGACCTGGAGCGCCTCTTCGGCCCAGGACCCGGCGGTACGACGACGGTGCGGGAGGGCGGCTTCTTGGACGACGCCGCCGGGTTCGACGCGGAGTTCTTCGGGATCTCGCCGCGCGAGGCGCTGGCGATGGAGCCGCAGCAGCGGGTGCTGCTGGAGAGCGCGTGGGCGGCGCTGGAGGACGCCGGCATCGACCCGTCGGGTCTGGAGGAGGCGAAGGGCGGGGTCTTCGTCGGGCGGAACTACCACGAGTACGGCGCCCCGCTGGAGTACGCGCCCGGGGGTGTCGAGGGGCACCTGGTCACCGGCTCGGTGGCGAGCGTGGCGTCGGGGCGGATCGCGTACAGCCTGGGCCTGTCGGGGCCGGCGGTCACGGTCGACACGGCCTGTTCGACGTCCCTGGTGACGCTGCACCTGGCGGCGCAGTCGCTGCGCTCCGGCGAGAGCGACCTCGCGCTCGCGGGCGGCGCGACCGTGATGTACACGCCGGGCACGTTCGTGGAGTTCGGCAAGCAGGGCGCGCTCGCGGCGGACGGGCGGTGCAAGGCGTTCGCGGCGGGCTCGGACGGCATGGGGATGGCGGAGGGCGTGGGCGTCCTCGCGCTGGAGCGGCTGTCGGACGCGCGGCGCAACGGGCACCGGGTGCTGGCCGTCGTCCGCGGCTCCGCCGTCAACCAGGACGGCGCCAGCAACGGCCTCACCGCGCCCAGCGGCCCGGCCCAGCAGCAGGTCATCTGGGCGGCACTCGACAACGCCGGTCTGGGTGCCGGCGACGTGGACGCGGTCGAGGCGCACGGCACGGGGACGGAGCTGGGCGACCCGATCGAGGGGCGGGCGCTGCTGGCGACGTACGGGCAGGGCCGGGCGGACGACCGGCCGCTGTGGCTGGGGTCGGTGAAGTCGAACATCGGCCACGCGCAGGCGGCGGCGGGTGTCGCGGGGATCATCAAGATGGTCCAGGCGATGCGGTACGGGCAGCTGCCCAGGACGCTGCACGCGGACGAGCCCACCCCGCACGTGGACTGGGCCTCTGGTGCCGTACGGCTGCTGACGGACGCGCGCCCGTGGCCGGAGGCGGACCGGCCGCGGCGGGCGGCGGTGTCGTCGTTCGGCATCAGCGGCACGAACGCGCACGTGATCCTGGAGCAGGCCCCGGACGACCCGGAGGCCCCGGAGGAGGCGCCGCCCGGGTCGGCCCCGGGGGCCGCGCTGTGGCCGCTGTCGGCGAAGACGCCGGGCGCGCTGGCGGCGCAGGCCGCGCGCCTGGCCGCGTACGCCGCACGCCGCCCGGCCCTCGACCCGGCCCCCGACCCCGCCGACGTCGCCCGCACCCTGGCCGCCTCCCGGGCCGGGCACCGGCACCGTGCCGTGGTCCTCGACGCCGACCCGGCGGCCCTCAGCGCGCTCGCCGAGGGCGGCGCGCACCGCAACCTCGTCACCGGCCCGGCCTCCGGGCCCGTGGCGGGCGGTCTCGCGTACCTCTTCTCCGGGCAGGGCAGCCAGTATCCGGGCATGGGCCGGGAGCTGTACGCCGCGTTCCCCGCCTTCGCCGCGGCGCTGGACGAGGTCACGGCGGCGGTCGACCCGCAGCTCGACCGGCCGCTGCGCGAGGTGATGTTCAGCGGTACGGCCGAGGTGCTGGACCGGACGCGCTACGCGCAGCCCGCGCTCTTCGCCCTCCAAGTCGCCCTGTTCCGGCTGCTGGAGGAGTGGGGCATCACCCCCGGCCACCTCGCCGGCCACTCCGTCGGCGACATCGCCGCCGCCCACTGCGCCGGCGTCCTCGACCTGGCCGACGCGGCGCTGCTGGTCACCACCCGGGCCCGGCTCATGCAGGAGATGCCCGCCACCGGCGTCATGATCTCGCTGCAGGCGTCCGCGGACGAGGTCGCCCCGCACCTCACCGACGGCGTCGCCGTCGCCGCCGTCAACAGCCCCACCGCCACCGTCGTCTCCGGTGACGCGGACGCGGCCCGGGCGGTCGCCGCGCGGTTCCGTTCGCGCGAGCTGCACGTCAGCCACGCGTTCCACTCGCCGCACATGGACGGGATGCTGGACCCGTTCCGCGACGTCGTCCGCACGCTCACCTTCCACGAGCCCCGCATCCCGCTCGCCGTCGACGCGGACCGGCTCCGCGACCCCGAGCACTGGGTACGGCACGTCCGCGAACCCGTGCCCTTCGCCGACCACCTCGCCCGCCTCGCGGCCGCCGGCGCCGGCGCGTTCCTCGAACTCGGCCCGGACGCCGCCCTGACCACCCTCGCCGGCCAGACCCTCGGCGACGGCACCGACCACCTCGCCGTGCCGCTCCAGCGCCGTACCCGCGACCAGCGCCACACCCTCCTCACCGCACTCGCCACCCTCCACACCCACCACGCCGCCACCCCCGACTGGTCCGCCCTCCTCCCCGGCGCCCGCCTCACCGACCTCCCCACGTACCCCTTCCAGCACAAGGACTACTGGCTCCCGCCCTTCGCCCCCGGCACGTCCCCCGCCGGCCGCGACGCGCACCCGTTCATCGAGACCGCCACCCGCCCCGCGGACGGCGACCGGCTCGTCCTCACCGGGCGGCTGTCCCTCCGCACCCACCCCTGGCTCGCCGACCACGCCGTCTCCGGCACCGTCCTCCTCCCCGGCACGGCGTACCTCGAACTGGCGCTGGCGGCGGGCGCGCGGCTGGACGAGGAGGGCCTGGGCGTCGAGGAGCTGACGCTGCACGCGCCGCTGGTGCTGCCCGAGTCGGGGGCAGTGGAGATCCAGGTGCTGGTGGCGGAGGCCGACGCGGAGGGGCGGCGGGAGATACGTGTCCACGCGCGGCCCGAGCCGGTGGGCGTGGCGCCGGGCGCCTGGACGGAGCACGCGTCCGGCCGCCTCGCCGAGGTCCCCGCCGGCCGGCCGGAACCGGCCGCCTGGCCGCCCGAGGGCGCCGAGCCGGTCGCGGTGGACGGGCTGTACCCGCGGCTGGCGGCCCTCGGGCTGTCCTACGGCCCGGTGTTCACCGGCGTACGGGCCGCGTGGCGGCGCGGCGACGAGGTCTTCGCCGAGGTCGCGCTCCCCGAGACGGCCGCCGCCGACGCCGAGCGCTTCGGCATCCACCCGGCGCTGCTCGACGCCGCCCTGCACGGCATCGGCATCGGCCTCGGCCTCGGCCCGGGGCGGGAGCCGGACCGGGCCGGGCTGCCGTTCTCCTTCGCCGGGGTGCGGCTGGCGGCCGTCGCCGCCACCGCGGTACGGGTACGGCTGGCCCCGGCCGGGCCGGACGCTGTCGCGGTGACGGTCGCGGACGCGCTCGGGCAGCCGGTGGCGGCGGTCGAGGCGCTGGTGACACGGCCGTTCGCCGCGGAGCAGCTCGCGCGGGCGACGGACTCGCTGTACCGGCTGGACTGGACGCCGGTGGCGGCGGGCGAGGGCGGGGCCGGCGGGACCGCCGACGGTGGCGGGACCGCTGACATCGCCGGGACCGCCGACGGCGTAGCGGGCGGCGACGGGGCCGCGGGCGGGGACCTCGCGTTGCTCACCGACCTCTCCGACCTCGCCGCCCTCCCCGACATCCCCGGGACCGTCGTCCTGCCCTTCCCCGCCGCCCCCGACCCGGCCACCGCCCTCCACCACGCCCTCGGCCTCGTCCGCACCTGGCTGGCCGACGACCGGGCGACGGCGGCCGGTGCGCGGCTCGTCGTGCTCACGCGCCGCGCCGTCGCCGCCGGCCCCGGCGACGTACCCGACCTGGCGACCGCCCCCGTGTGGGGGCTGCTGCGCTCGGCCCAGTCGGAGGCGCCCGGCCGGTTCGTCGTCGTCGACCTGGACGACGACGCGGAGGACACCGCCCGTACCGTCGCACGCGCCCTCGCCGCCGGCGAGCCGCAACTCGCCCTCCGCGCCGGCCGCCTCACCGCGCCCCGCCTCGTACGCCACCGGCCCTCCGCCCCCGCGGACCCGCCGGCCGGCCCGCGGTGGAACCCCGACGGCACCGTGCTGCTCACCGGCGGCACCGGCACCCTCGCCGGGCTGATCGCCACCCACCTCGTCACCGAGCACGGCGTACGCCACCTCCTGCTCGCCGGCCGCACCGGCCCCGCCGCCGCCGGCGCCGACGCGCTGCGCACCGAACTCACCGCCCTCGGCGCCACCGTCACCGTCGCCGCCTGCGACGTCGCCGACCGCGCCGCCACCGCCCGGCTCCTCGACGCCATCCCCGCCGAGCACCCGCTGACCGCCGTCGTCCACCTGGCCGGCGTCGTCGACGACGGGCTGCTGACCGGGCTCGCGCCCGAGCAACTCGACCGCGTCCTCGCCCCCAAGGTGGCGGGCGCGCTCCACCTCCACGAGCTGACCACCGCCCGTGAACTCCCCCTCGACGCCTTCGTCCTCTTCTCCTCGGCCGCCGCCGTCCTCGGCGGCGCCGGCCAGGGCGCGTACGCCGGTGCCAACGCCTTCCTCGACGCCCTGGCCCGCCACCGGCGGGCGCACGGGCTGCCCGCGGTGGCCCTCGGCTGGGGGCTGTGGGAGCGGGCGAGCGGCATGACCGCGGGGCTCGGGGCGGCGGACCGGGCGCGGATGGCGCGGTCCGGGGTCGCGCCGCTGCCGGACGCGGAGGCCCTCGCGCTCTTCGACACGGCGACCGCCGCCGCGGCGGAGCCGGTGCTGCTGCCCGTACGCCTGGACGCGACCGCCCTCGCCGACGCCGGCGAGCTGCCGCCGGTGCTGCGGGGTCTGGTCCGTACGCCCGGAAGGCGGGCGGCAGCGCGCGCGGCGCCCGGCGCGGGCGCGGCGGCGCTGCGGGAGCGGCT
>NZ_BAAAPF010000298.1:0-8534 GCF_039531005.1 Streptomyces synnematoformans | reverse complement strand
GGTCGACGCCGCCGTGCCCGGCGCCGCCCCCTCGCCCGCCGCCGGCATCGCCGCCCAGGCGGGCCTGGCCGGCCTCGGCCTCGTCCCCGGACTCGGCGCCGTCGCCGGCGCCATGGACCCGCAGCAGGTCGCGCAGAGCCTCGACCGCTGGCGCGCCGCGCTCTCCACCCGGCTGCGCAGCCACGACGACGTCCAGCTCGTCCTCTCCCCGCTCCAGGCCCTCACCCCCGCCTTCCTCGACGACCTGCGCGCCGCGGCCACCGCCGCGCCCTGGATCGCACTGTTCTTCGACACGTACGAGCGCACCGGCCCGGTCCTCGACGCCTGGCTGTGCGACGTCATGACCGGCGACCGCTACGGCGCGCTCCCCGCCAACGTCGTCGTGACCCGCGCCGGGCAGCAGCGCCTCGACCCCGCCCGCTGGCCGGCCGGTGACTTCGCCGCCGAGCTGGAACTGGAGGTCTTCACCGAGGAGGAGGCCCGCGGGCTCATCGCCGCCAAGGGCGTCGCGGACGCCCGGGTGGTGGACGAGATCCTGCACCTGTCCGGGCGGCTGCCGGTGCTCACCTCCATGCTCGCCGAGACGCCGCCGGCCGCCCCGGGCGGCGGCGACCCCAGCGGCACGGCGGTGGAGCGGTTTTTGAAGTGGGTGGCCGACCCGGTGCAGAGGTCCGCGGCGCTGGCCGCCGCGCTGCCGCCGGCGCTGGACGAGGACGTGTTCCGGGTGGCGGTGGAGCCGGCTGCCCGCGGGCTGTACGGGTGGCTCTGCGCGCTGCCGTTCGTCAGCGACGAGGCGGGCCGGGTGCAGTACCACGGCGTGGTGCGCTCGGCGATGCTGCGCGTGCAGCGCACCCGGTCGCCGCAGCGGTGGCGCGAGCAGCACCGCGCGCTGGCGGCGGCGCACGCCGGCTGGTGCGCGGAGCTGGCCGAGAGCCTGCCGCCCGGGAGCGATCCGGAGGACCGCTGGCTGGACGAGCGGTGGTTCGGCCACCGCCGCAACGAGACGTACCACCTGCTGTGCGCCGACCCCCTCGGCGCCCTGCCGCGGGCCCGCCGCGACGCGCTGCAGGCCGCCGACGTCGGCCCGGCCGAGGTCCGGCGGTGGGCGCGGACCCTGGAGCAGGCGGGCACGGACGCGGACAGCGAGCCGGTACGGGACTGGGGCCGGCGGCTGCTGGCGGCGCTGCGGGAGCACGGGGAGGACGGGCAGGGGGTGGCCGGAGTGTGCACGTTCCTGCTGCGCGAGGCGGAGCTGACGGAGCCGCAGCGGGTGCTGGCGTACACGCTGCGCGGCCGGGAGCACCGCAAGCGCGACGAACTCGACCGGAGCGTCGCGGACTTCGACCGGGCGCTGGCGCTCGACCCGGAGTTCACCCGCGCGTACGCGGGCCGCGGCCAGGCGTACGTCAACCTCGACCGCTTCCCGGAGGCGGAGGCCGACTTCACCCGCTGCGTCGAGCACGGCTTCGACCGCCCCTGGTCGCTGACCCACCGCGGCCGGGTCCGGCTCCACCGGAAGCACTTCGACGACGCGAAGGCCGACCTGGACCGGGCGATCGAGCTGGACCCCTACCCGATGACCTGGGCGATGCGCGGCGAGGCGCGGCGGCTCACCGGCGCGCTGGCGGAGGCGGTCGCCGACTTCGACCGGGCCGTCGAGGCGGCGGACGGCGACTACGCTTACGCCTACGCCAGCCGCGGCCAGTGCCATGCCAAGCTCGGCCGGTCCGACGAGGCGCTGGCGGATCTGGACCGGGCGCTGGCGGTGGATCCGCAGTGGGCGTGGTGCTGGGTCGAACGCGGCACGCTGCACCTGGACGCGGGACGGCACGAGGCCGCCGTCGCCGACTTCACCCGCGCGCTGGAGCTGTCCCCCGCCTACGACTGGGCGTACGGCAACCGGGGCCACTGCCACCGGCGCCTGCACCGCCTCGACGAGGCGCTGGCGGATCTGGACCGGGCGCTGGAGCTGGACCCGCAGTGGTCGTGGTCCTGGGCGGAGCGCGGGGAGGTGCACCGTCTCGCCGGGCGGACCGAGCAGGCGCTCGCGGACTTCGACCGGGCCGTGGCGCTGCGGGACGACTACGCCTGGGCGATCGCCAGCCGGGGGCAGTGCCTGGTGGCGCTGCGGCGGGACGACGAGGGGCTGGCGGAGTACACCCGCGCGCTGGAGATCGACCCGGGGATGACGTGGGTGCTGTCGCTGCGCGGCCGGCTCCACCGGACCGTCGACCGCTTCGACGACTCGCTCGCGGACTACGACCGCGCCCTGGCGGTCGACCCCACGCACGCCTGGCTGCGCACCGAGCGGGCCCGCACACTCGGCCACGTCGGCAGGCTGGCGGAGGCGCACGCCGACCTCGACGTAGCCCTCGCCGCCCACCCGGACGACGGCGACGCCCTGTGCCTGCGCGGCGAGCTGCTCGGCCTGGAAGGGCGGTGGGAGGAGGCGCTCACGGCCCTCGGCCGGGCGCTCGCGGCGGAGCCCGGCCACGAGTCGGCGCACCACCACCGGGGTGAGGCGCTCATCATCCTCGGACGGTACGACGAGGCGGCCGCGGACGTCGCGGCGACCCTCGCGGCCGATCCGGAGGACGGCTTCCACCAGTTCGACGACGCCCTGCTGGCGCGGCTGACGGCAGGCCCCCAGCCCGCCGGACGCTGGGCCGCGGTCGAGGCGCGGATGCTGGCGGACTGCGCCACCGACGCGGACCGCGCGGCCTGCCGGCTGCTGTGCCGTACCGCCGCCGGGGACCGGGCCGCCGGGGGCTGGGCCGCCGCGGACGCGGCGCTGGCGGAGCTGGCGTCCGGGGCGCCGTACTGGCTGCTGCTCACGGACCTGACCGTGAACCTGGGCGTGCTGGCCGCCGCCCCCGGCACGGCGGAAGCGGACCGGGCCCGGATCGAGGGATATCTGCGGGTAATCGGTGATCTGGTCCGCGACCTCCCCGGCGCTTGACGCACATACGCCTTCTGGCCTCACGCTTTCCCTCGATTACAGTGCTGGGCCGGGGCGGATGGAGCCCGTACGGGAAGAGGCACGAGAACGACCGAGCACGACCTGACCGAACGTCCGGACTGAGGTGGCCGAGTGACGACCGCACACCGCACGTGGGGCCGCGCCGAGCAGCAGGACTTCCGCAGCAGAGTGCGCGGCTGCCTGCTCGGCGGCGCGATAGGCGACGCCCTCGGCGCCGGCGTCGCGGACGCCTCGCTGGCGGAGATACGGGCCGGGCACGGCCCGCAGGGCGTCGTGGACTTCGCCCCGGCCCACGGCCGCCGCGGCGCGGTCACCGCCGGCACCCAGATGGGCCTGTTCACCGTCGACGGCCTGATCCGCGCCCAGGTGCGCCGCGACGGCGGCCGCTGGCACCCGCCGACCGACGTGCACGCCGCGCACCGCCGCTGGTACGCCACCCAGAAGGACTGGGGACCCGACGAGCGCAAGGCCGAGGACGGCTGGCTCGCCCGCGAGGAGTGGCTGTACGCGCAGCGCGGCGCGCCGCGCTCCTGCCTGCGCGGCCTGGCCGACGACCGCATGGGCACCCTGCAGCAGCCCCGCAACCCGGAGGCGAAGGACCCGGGGGCCGTGGTGCGTTCGGCGCCGTTCGGGCTGCTGGTCGGCTGGGAGCCGCAGCTGGTCTTCCAGCTCGCCGCCGAGTGCGCGACGCAGACGCACGGCCACCCCACCGGCTATCTGGCGGCGGGCGCGTACGCGGTCGTGGTCCACGGCCTGGCCCGCGGGGACGCCCCGGAGGCGGCGGTGCGGCGGGCGCTGGAGATCCTCGCCGGGCGCCCGGGCCACGACGAGACCACGGCGGCCGTACGCGCCGCGGTCGACGGCGGCGGGCCGGGACAGCCGGGTGCCGCGGGGCAGCCGGGTCCCGGGGGACCGCCGGGCCCCGCCGGGCAGCCGCCACCCGGGCTGGGTCCGGAGCAGGTGGAGCGGCTGAGCCCCGGGGAGACGGCCGCGGAGGCCGTCGCCGTCGCCCTGTACTGCGCGCTGGCGGCCGCCGACGTACGCCACGGCCTGCTGCTCGCCGTCAACCACGGCGGCGGCTCTGACACCACCGGCGCCCTCTGCGGCAGCCTGCTCGGCGCACAGCACGGCGAGACGGCGCTGCCGCCGGCGTGGGTGGCGGAGGTCGAGGGGCGCGGCACGATCCTGCAACTGGCGGACGACTTCGCGCTGGAGATGACGCTCGGCCCGGCGCTGCACGGCGAGGCCGCGCCGAACGAGGCGTGGCTGCGGCGCTACCCGCGCTGACGGCGCGCCGGCGGCCGGACCGGAGCGGGGGAAAGCCCGAGCCCTCTCGGCCGGGACGGCGAGCCAGTCGAGAGGGCCCTTCGGTCTTGCGGTACTGCCTTCTTGCGGTACTGCCTTCTTGCGGTACTGCTTTCCTGCGGCACTGCCTTGCGGTTCTGCTTACCGGTTACCGGTGTTGCTCACGGTGCTGCCGTGCGGTGGTCTCCGGGGTACGCCCCGGAGCCGCCCCCGCGGTCACTCCGCGCGGAGGGCGCCGCCCGCCACCTCGGCCACGAACGCGGCCCACGAGTCGGGGCTGAAGTCCAGGACCGGCCCGTCCGGAACCTTGGAGTCACGCACCGAGACCAGCTCGGGAGCGGTCGAACGCACCTCGATGCACTCGCCGTTGGCCATGGAATAGGTCGACTTGGTCCAGGCGCCGGTGGCGCCGAGTTCGATTGCCATGCTCTCTCCGGTCTCTTGGAGGACTCAACTTCTTCCCTGCCCGTCCCAGGCCGGAGGAAGTGTCGACAGCCCCGGCCCGACGACGAGACGCTACCGCTCGACATCGCGCCGGTCAGAGGGCTTTCACTCGACCGGATGGTGATAGGTCGTCTGCTCTTCCTGCACGTCCCGGTACGGGTGTACTGTGCCTCCGTTTCGGGATACCCGGCACAGCGCCCGACTATCAGCGCGCGTACGCCTTCGCCGCGTCTGCGATGAATTTCCGGGTGTGCTCCGGATTGAGGGCCTGTGCCCGCAAATGCTCGTACATCATGCTGTAGTTGTGGACGTCCTCGCTCTTCTCCAGGTAGAGATCGCTGGTGACGCCCTCCAGATAGATCACGCTGGAGTCGGACTCCTCGGGGAACTCCAGGATCGCGTACTGCCCCGTGACCCCCGGGTGCGCGCCCGTGTCGAACGGCAGCACCTGCACGGTGACGTGCGGCAGCTCCGCCACCTCCAGGAGGTGCTCCAACTGCTCGCGCATGATCTGCCTGCCGCCCACCACCCGCCGCAGCGCGGCCTCGTCGAACACCGCCCACAGCCGCAGCGGCTGCTCGGGCTCCCTTATCCGGTCCTGCCGCCGCATCCGGACCTTGACCCGCTTCTCGACGTCCGCCGCGGTCGCCTCCGGCGAACTGCCGGCGATGACCGCCTCCGCGTACGCGCGCGTCTGCAGCAGCCCCGGCACGACGAGCGACTGGTAGATCCGCAGCGAGGCGGCGGCCGTCTCCAGGCCGATGTAGACGCTGTACGGCACGTCCCCGAACGCGTTCCACCAGCCCTGCTGCCGCGACTCCTTCGCCATCTGCATCAGCGAGCTGACGATGCGCTCGTCCTCCACCTCGTACACCCCGCAGAGATCGCGTACGTCCCGCTGGCTGATGCTGCGCCGCCCGTTCTCCAGCCGGCTGATCTTCGACTGGGAGACGAGCAGCCGGTCCGCGACCTGCTCGGCCGTCATGTTCTTCTGCTCGCGCAGCCTGCGCAGCTCCTGGCCGAGGCGGCGTCGCCTGACGGTGGGGTTGACGTTGGACGCCAAGGGAGTTGCACCTCCGGGTGCGTAATCCGCGTACGGACGTATCTCATTACTGGGTGCAGCCTGCCACCACAGAGCGTGCGCTGCTGGGATCGTCGCGAAATCGCCGCAGAGGGCAAAGGGTTGGCCCACAATGCGGGCCGCACGCCCGCGTCGGTGCGCGCCTGCCGGGCCCGTCCTTGCGCCGCCGGTACGGGAACGCACGGCAGGACCCCGCCCGGCCGAGGCCACTCGGCTGGACAGGGCCCTGCACTGCGGCTCCCGTTCCCGGTCCGGCGGGCAGCGGGCGGCACGCCCCGCCCGTACGCGCACAGCGGCGGGTACGGACGAGACGTCGCTCGCGGCCGTCGGGCGGGCTCAGCGCACCGCGGCCGTCCGGATCATCCCCGCGCGGCGGGACCCCGCGGGAACACCGGCCGGCTGCGCGACCGCCGGCGGACGGGCCGCGGGGCGGCCCCCTCCGGGAGCGCGCCGCGGCTGAGCGGTGACGCCGTTCTGCACGTCCAGCACGGCGTGCGCCACCAGACCGCCCATCGGGTCGTGCCTGATCAGATCCCGGAGCCGGGAGCGCGCGGAGCGCCCCTCGTTCCCGGGGTACAGATGCTTGCCGAGACCGACCGCGTGGGCCAGCGCGGCAAGCGCCGCGGTCCGCGGGTCCGGCGGGACGCCGGTGCGGATCGCGCTGTCCAGCCGGGCGCGTATCTCCCGGCTGATGGCGGTGTCTGTCGCCTGATATCGAGTTGTCGGAAGGACCCCGCACATCTGGCTCTCCACGGCATGCACCATGCCGCAGCGCTCCAGATGGGCGAGATACGTCTGGCGCAACCCCAGACGTGGCCCACCCACCCAGTTGACTGCGCGCACGGGACTGCCCCGGCGGCGCAGCAACTCAAGCGCCGTGTCCAAAGTGGGGTCCCCGGTCGGACGCGGAAGTATCACGGCGATACGATCCCCGTCCGGGGCTATTCGCCCGGCCAGAGCGAGCTCGACGAGCTGTGCTCCTGCCAGGCCGAGGTCGAGCGACTGCGGCTGCGCAGTGGTACCCGTGGCCGGGTCCAGTGCCAGCAGCAGCAGCTCCTCCGGAAGTGTTCTGCGGCTCCTGCCCATCCATGCCTCCCCGCGTGGATGAATGACAGGGTGACGCCTCTCACATTGGTCTGTCGAGAGTGCGTGGGCGCTTTGATCGGGAACCTGTAGGTATGTCGTTCTCGTCTCCCAGATGCGGGCGGGAGACGGCCACGCCCCCTTAGGGTGGGTGGCCACGCCATGGTTGACGCGGTTGTGCGGTTGTGACGCAGGAGGAGGAAGTCGGTGGCGGTCGAGTCCCCCGGGAGGCCCGAGGAGCAGCAACCGTCGGGTTCGGCGACCGTGGACGAACGCGATCCGCAGGACGCGGGCGGCGAACGCGACCCGCGCCTTACGTTCGTGTCTCACACCGATAACGACTCAGCCACGGCCCCGGTTCCCTCCCAGGCGTCCGAACCGGCGGAACCTGCCGAGCCGGTGGAACCTGTCGGCGCGGAGCCGGAGGAGGCCGGTCGGCCGGAGACCGGGGACGGGCCGTCCGCGAAGCCCGAGAGCCGCACGGCGGCGGCCGGTTCGGCCGAGGACGAGGACGAAGACGAAGACGAGGACGGGCCGTCGCCGACGACGGGCGACGGAAGCCCCGCCGGGACGGCGACGGCCGTGGACGGCCCCGAGGCGGGTCCGAAGGACGACGCCGGGGCCGCCGACGCGGCCGCGCCCGAGGCGGAGAGCGCCGACCCGGCGAAGCCGGAGGGCGTCGACGGCAGGACGACGGAGTTGACGCTGCCCGGCGGCGGTTCGGACGCGGACGGGCCGTCCGGGGCGCCGAAGGCCGAGGCCGCACGCAAGCCGGAGGGCAGCACCCCGGCGAAGCCCGCGGGCGACGAGCGCAAGGCGGACGGACCGGACCGGAGCGACGGCCCGGGCGCGGGCGACGCGGCGGCAGCCGCGGCAGCCGGGCCTGCGGCCGGGCGGGCTCCGTCGCGGCCGGAGGGCGATAAGCCGGAGGGTGATAAGGCGGAGGCCGACGGGCACGGGGCCGAGGGCGCCCACGACGACGCCGGCGGTACGGCGGCGGCCGAGGGCGGCCAGGAGGGCTCTGAGGGCGCTCAGGGCGGTCAGCGTGCTGCGCGTGGGGCCCCGGGGGTTCCGGACGTGTCCGGGGGCGCTGAGGCGGCTGAGGCGGACGCGGAGGACGATCGCGCCCGGGACCGGGCCGACGACTCCGGTGCCCCCGGTGTCTCCGACTCCGTCGAGTCCGACTCCGAGCACCGCGCGCCGGACTCCGGCGCCTCCGCCTCCGCCTCCGGCCCCGACGATTCCGACTCCGCCCGCTCCGGCGCGGCCGGCTCCGGCGGCCTCGACTCCGGCGCACCCGGCTCCGGTGCCAAGGACTCCGCCACCGCCGCCTTCCGGCTCGTCGCCGACGCCGACGCCGCCAAGGGGGCCGACGACGACCGGCTGCGCGCCGCCGTCGCCGCCTGGGTGACGAACGGCGGCTCCCCGGCCCGTACCGCCGAGGACGAGCCCGGTGACGCCGTGCCGGGGGCCGCGCCCGGTGACGTCGAGGACGAGCCGGCCGACGCCGTGCCGGCCGAGGAGCCCGGCGCGGACGACGGCTCCTCCGGTACGCCGCTGCCCGCGGGGCGGCTCGACGGGCCGCCCGGCAGCACCTTCGTGCCGCTCAAGCCCGACTCCGACCCCGCGCCCCCGCCGGCC
>NZ_BAAAPF010000297.1:0-8571 GCF_039531005.1 Streptomyces synnematoformans | reverse complement strand
CCGCCATCGCGGCGGCGTGCGTGGCACCGAGGTAGCCCGTACCGATCACGGTGATCTTCAAGGTCATGGTCCGAGCATAGCCGCGGCCCATGACACGTCCACCTGGGCAACCATGCGTCCGGGTACGGAGTCTGACTCATGAACGTGCACTAAAAAGGGGTGGGGATCGTGGCGAGGCAGCATCTGGACGGAGCGGGCGGCGGAGCCGACGAGCCCGGTACGCCGCGCGCCCGTGAGCCGGAGGCGCCGTACGCCGCGGCCCCGGCGACAGCCGCGCACGCGGCGTACGTCGACGCGGCGTACGCCCCGGAGGCCCTCGACGCCCCCGCCGGCGGCAAGGAGGTCCCCGAGGACACCCCGGCCGACCCCGACGCCGCCCCTTCGCCCGCCGCCCCTTCGCCCACCGCGCCCCCGCCCGCGGCGCCCCGCCGCCGCATGAGCCGCGGCCGCAAGGTGCTCCTCGGCGCCGTGATCATGCTCTTCGCCGGCGTGCTCCTGGCCGCCAGCGGCCTGTGGTGGGCGTACGAGCACTACACCGGCCGCGTCGACCGCATTCCGAACGCCTTCCCGACCAACGTCCCCGAGAAGCACCAGCCGGCGCGGTCCAAGGGCGGCGAAACGTACCTTCTCATCGGCGTCGACGCCCGCTCCGACCTCCCGCTCACCGGTGACGAGGCCGGCGAGCACACCTGGGAGCCGGGCGCCCAGCGCAGCGACACGATGATGCTCGTCCACCTCCCCGAGGGCCGCGACGGCGGCTATGTCGTCTCCCTGCCCCGCGACTCCTGGGTGACGATCCCCGGCCGGGGCGAGGCCAAGCTCAACGCGGCCTTCTCCTACGGAGGCCCCCCGCTGCTCATCGACACCGTGCAGCGGATGACGAAGGTCCGGATCGACCACCTCGCGGTGATCGACTGGAGCGGCTTCAAGCGGCTCACCGACGCCGTGGGCGGCGTGGACATCACCATTGACGAGACCACCCCGCGCCGCAACGGCGGCGGTGAGTGGACCGCCGGCACCCACCACATGGACGGCGAGACCGCCCTGGACTACGTCCGCGAGCGCCACGGCCTGCCCCGCGGCGACCTCGACCGCACCCAGCGGCAGCAGAACTTCCTGCGCGCCGTCGTCACCGAGACCATGGCCGCGGACAACTTCTCCAACCCGCTCAAGGTCAAGCGCCTGCTGGACGCGGTCACCGCCACGGTCAGCGTCGACGACAGGTTCTCGGACGGCGCCATGCGCGACCTGATGTGGGATATGAAGGGGGTCCGCTCCGACGACCTGGTGTTCATGAACGCGCCGGTGGCCGGCCTCGACATGATCGACGGCCAGTCGGTGGTGCTGCTGGACGACAAGGCCGGCGACCCGCTGTGGGAGGCCATGCGCAACGACACGATGGACCGGTACGTCGAGAAGTACCCGACCGACCGCCTGGGCGGCACCGCGCCCTGAGCCCCCACGGGGGCTGTCGCCAACGTCACTGGGCCGGCTCGCCGCGTACGGCATACCATCGGTACTACTTAACGGTAATTAGCATGCGCGGGAATGGAGAGAGCCTTGGCAGGAGCGCCCGAATTCGACCTGTACCGCCCGGCCGAGGAGCACGACATGCTCCGCGACACCGTCCGGTCGCTCGCCGAGGCGAAGATCGAGCCCTTCGCGGCCGCGGTGGACGAGGAGGCGCGCTTCCCGCAGGAGGCGCTGGACGCGCTGGTCGCGAGCGACCTGCACGCCGTCCACGTCCCCGAGGCGTACGGCGGCGCGGGCGCGGACGCGCTCGCGACGGTCATCGTCATCGAGGAGATCGCCCGCGTCTGCGCCTCCTCCTCCCTCATCCCGGCCGTCAACAAGCTCGGGTCGCTGCCCCTGGTGCTCTCCGCCTCGGAGGAGCTGAAGGCGAAGTACCTGACGCCGCTGGCGCGCGGCGAGGCGATGTTCTCGTACTGCCTCTCCGAGCCCGAGGCCGGCTCCGACGCCGCCGGCATGAAGACCCGTGCCGTACGGGACGGCGACTCCTACGTCCTCAACGGCGTGAAGCGCTGGATCACCAACGCGGGCGTCTCCGAGTACTACACCGTGATGGCCGTCACCGACCCGGAGAAGCGCTCCAAGGGCATCTCCGCCTTCGTCGTCGAGAAGTCCGACGAGGGCGTCTCCTTCGGCGCCCCGGAGAAGAAGCTCGGCATCAAGGGCTCCCCGACCCGCGAGGTCTACCTCGACAACGTCCGCGTGCCCGCCGACCGCATGATCGGCGCCGAGGGCACGGGCTTCGCCACCGCGATGAAGACCCTCGACCACACCCGCATCACCATCGCCGCCCAGGCCCTGGGCGTCGCGCAGGGCGCGCTCGACTACGCGAAGGGCTACGTCCGCGAGCGCAAGCAGTTCGGCAAGCCGGTGGCGGACTTCCAGGGCGTGCAGTTCATGCTCGCCGACATGGCCATGAAGATCGAGGCCGCCCGCCAGCTGACGTACGCCGCCGCCGCGAAGTCCGAGCGCGTCGCCGCCGGCGGCACGGACACGGACCTCACCTTCCAGGGCGCGGCGGCCAAGTGCTTCGCCTCCGACGTGGCGATGGAGGCGACCACCGACGCGGTGCAGCTCCTCGGCGGCTACGGCTACACGCGCGACTACCCGGTGGAGCGCATGATGCGCGACGCCAAGATCACCCAGATCTACGAGGGCACCAACCAGGTCCAGCGCGTGGTGATGGCCCGCAACCTGCCCTGACCCGACAGAATCCCCAGGTCAACCGGGGTGTGTCCAGGCCCCGTCGGCAACGCCCGGCGGGGCCTTCGTCTGCCCGGGGGAGATCATCGGAGCCCGATGGGAGAAAGCGGGGAGATCGTGTCAGGAGTCGCCGGCGGGGATGGCGGCGACACCGCGAGCTTCTTTCCGAACACGGGTGGGCAGACCATTATTAACCAGCACACCGAGACCTCACGCACCATTACGCCCGGGGTGGAGACGATTCCGCCGGGCGGCTCCTACATCATCAGCGCGGACGTGACGACGAACTCCCCTGTCCGGACCCACATCCGTGCGTGGTTGATCACCTCTGAGAGGGGCGGTTGACGTGGAGACGATCTACCTGCGGTACGGCACGGGCAGCCTGTCCGTCCGCTCGGGCAGCCCGGAGCGGACAGATGGCCCGCCTGAGGGTGTCGAGGCGGCGGCGCGAGGGACTGCCTGAGGAGGCGACATGATCAAGGGCATCGACGTCTCCTCCTACCAGGCGAGCGACTACCCGACCAGCGGCTACGACTTCGTGATCGTCAAGGCGACCGAAGGCCGAAGCTACATCAACCCGAAGCAGGGCGCCCAGGCCGCGCACGGCCGCGAAGCGGGCCTGGTGCTGGGCTTCTACCACTTCCTGTGGCCCGGGAACATCAAGGCGCAGGCGGCGTACTTCGTGGAGAAGTGCGCGAGTCGGCCGGGCGATGTGCTCGCGTGCGACTGGGAGCACACCGGCTCGGGCACCGCGGCGAGCAACGGGGAGAAGGACGCGTTCATCCGCGAGGTGAAGCGGCTGAGGCCGGACCACCGGGTGCTGCTCTACTGCAACCGTGACTTCTGGCTGAACCGGGACACCACCAGCTACGCCGGCGACGGGCTGTGGATCGCCCAGTACAACGGCGACCCGGGCAACCCGGACATCCGGGCGCCGTGGCTCATCCACCAGTACACGAGCAGCCCTATCGACACCAACCTGGCCGACTTCCCGAGCCGCAAGGCGATGCGCGCGTGGGCGGCCGGCGCCAGTACACCCCCTGAGGAGGACGACATGCCGGAGTACGTCGGGCTGGGGAAGAAGGAGCGCCAGAAGCTCGCGGACGGCGTGTGGACGTCGCTGACGTGGGATGCGGAGTACTCCGACGAGCCGGGCATGCACGGCTCCGGTGGCCGTGCGTTCGTCAAGGGTGCCGCGCTCTACCAGGGCACCGCCTACCTCAACTTCCGCGGCTTGCCGGACGACGGGCAGGTGCAGGCCCGGCTCGTCGAGACCGACGCCGACACCGGCAAGGCGGTCCACACCTACTCCCCGGGCGAGCACGGCCCGACGATCGGCAGAGAGTTCTTCGCCTTCCCGATCACCGGCCGCTGCAAGAAGGGCCGGCACACCGTGCTGCAGGTGATCCAGCACCGTGGCGAGGACGTGACCGTGGATGGCCAGTTGAAGGTCCTCGTCTGGGACCGGGGCTGATGAGCGGCCGCGACCCCGCTGAGCGCCTGCTGCGCTGGTTCGACTTCGGCCACACCTGCCTGCCGCACGGCAGCAGGTCAGCGCATGACGCGTCCGGTCGCGCCGGAGAGTGTGGGAGTGGTCAGGCTGGACGACCGCCATGCGCTGTCCACGCGCACCCGAAGCCTCGGCGCCCCGCGGGCCGGGTACACCTTGACCAGCGGTCTGCGGCCCATCTCCGGGCGCCACGGCGGAACCTCTACGGAACCGTGCATGTGCTCGACCGTACGTCCTGCGCACAACGCTCCTGTGACGCCGTGTGCCTGCCGGGCGTAGCGTGGACGCATAAGTCCTCCGGCGGGGGTGCAGATGTCCAAACACCGTACGATCGGCGATCGCATTCGGACGCTGCGGGAGTTTCGCGGCGGTGTCTCGCAGGAGCAGCTTGCGGAGCGCGCGGGCGTGCACGTCGACACCGTCCGCAAGTTGGAGCAGGGCGTACGGGCGACTGCGAGGATCGACACGCTTCGTAAGATCGCGGGGGCGTTGGACGTCGAGCTGGAGCGGCTGCTGGGCCAGCCCACCGTGACACCTCAACAGGTCGACGACGGCGGCCTGCTCGCCTTGCGTGACGCCATCCAGAACGTCGGGGCCCTGCCCGGCGTGCCCGCCGAGCCGGACCTTGAAGACCCTCCCGCCGTGGCGGCCTGGATCGCCAGCGTCCGGCACGCCACCAGGCTCTATTGGGAGGGCGGATACAGTGATCTGTCCGCCGCTCTGCCGCTGCTCCTGCGGGACGGCCGTGCGGTCGTCCGTGAGGCAGGCAGCGGCCCGGAGGCGGCCGGTGCCTGGCAGCAGCTCGCCTTGGCCTACCAGCTCGCCGCCTGTCTGTGCACCCAGGCCGGGCACACCTCGTGGGCGGTCGACGCCGTGCGCCAGCAGCTCGCCGCCGCGCGGCGCGCATCCGACCCGCTGATGGAGGGCATGGGCGTCTCGACGCTGTCGTGGGTGCTGCTGCGGCAGGGGTCGTGGGAGACGGCGCAGCAGATCGCCGAAGCGAAGGCCGAGGCCCTGGAGCCGTCATTTCGCCGCGGCACGCCCGCGGAGTTCGCCGTGTACGGCAACCTGCTCACCGCCGCGGCGACCCCCGCCGCGCGACGGTCGCGCCGCGACGAGGCGATGCAGCTGCTGGGCACCGCGGAGCGGGCGGCCGAGCGCGTCGGCCGGCCTGTGCACACTCACGGGAGCTCGTTCTCGGTGGTCGACGTGCAGACGCAGCTGACGAACATCGCCCTCGCCGGCGAACCCGCGCCGGCTGAGGCTCTTACGCAGGCAGCTCGCGTGGACGTGGGCGCGATCTCGCGGCCGGTGCACGCGGCGGCCCACCGTGTGGACGTGGCACAGGCGCAGTACCTCACCGGGGACGCCGACGGTGCGCTGGACACCTTGCTGGAGGTTGAGGAGGACCAGCCCGAGTGGATCAAGTACCAGGTGATCGCGGGCGAGACGGTGCGGGAGATGCTGGAGGCTGAGCGCCGCCGCAACGCGCCGCTGCGCGGCCTGGCCGGGCGTCTGGGGGTCGACCCGACGTTATGAGGTAGGACGCTGCGTCATACCCGGGGCGGAACATCGGCACAATGGGTCCTGCGCTTGGGGAACTTCGTCCCTGGGAACGTCTGCAGCGGCTCCCTACCGTCATACGTGACGCCGCGGCGCCGTCCACTGCACTCCCGCCAGAGTCCGGTCGGCGCCGCGCCCCTCACGATGACGTAGGGAGCTGCAGTGGTCCGCCGCACAGACGCCGACAGAGCCCGCCGGGCCGCGCTCGCGGACGCTGCAGCGGGCGCACCCCAGGCCAGGGAGGCGCCCGTTGCCGACCGCCCGCAGATGACGCTCAGGGTCTACAACGTCACCCCAGCCGGGGAGCGGAGATCTTTGCACACCAGCACGTATCGCCCGGACACCACCGCGCCCCTTGACCTGAACGGCTGCTGGCCACCGTGCCGGTGCCCGCGCTGCCGCCGGGGGAAGTCGTGAGCGGCTGTGCCGGGGAGTCCTCGGCGGCGCCCACTCCCGACTCCGACCGGCTCCCTGAGGTGCGGCCCGAGCCGCGGAGGCGCGGCACCCGGTCTGCCTGCGGGGCGACTGAGGACGTCAAGCCCTTCGGCCGGTGGGGTGTCATCTGCCCGCCGTGCAACCGGCGCCGGGGTGTTCCGGGGGCGGCCCGGCCGTGACCGCTCCCGCATCCCGCGACCGCCCGGTGACCCCGGACCTGTCCGACATGTGGCCGCAGTCGGCCCCCGTGCCGGTGCCCGGCTGCGGCCGGTGCGGGGAGCTGGCCGAGGCCCGTACCGCTGCCCGTGCGCGGTGCGACTGGTCGGCCGTCAGCGACGCCAACGTCCTCCTCCGCAGACACCCCGATCACTGAACGCCCCCTGGCCGCTTGGACACCGCGGTCAGAGAGCCGGAGCCCTTCCCCGCACTCCCACCCAAGGGTATGCCCCGCCTCTGACAACGCACTCCGCTCGCCAGGGGGTACGTCAAGGGGTGCGCCGCCGTGCGGACGATCGCCGCTGGCGGGCTGGCGCCGTCGGGGGCGGGGTGCGCGTGGGTGGGCGAAGTCGGCGGCTCCCCGTGCCACTACCCGGTACAAATCGCCTACGCGCCCCGAGTTTCGCCCGTCGGCGTGCGCACGCCTGAAGGGGCGGAACTCCCGGCCGCACCCTCCGCGACGCCGCCGGACCGGCGCGGTCGCCCGCGCCGGATCAGCCTGCCGCGTCCGCGCCGCACAACTCGACAGGCTGCACCTTCGGGTTCTCCTCCACCGCCCCCTGCAACGCGAATCCGTGCGCGACGAAACCGAGCGGCCCTCGCCTCAGACCCTCCTCCTCGCGGGACCAGAGAACACCGTTCCTGTCCGTGAACTGCACACCATGGACCACGACCCTCTCCGGGGTGGCGGCGAGCTTTCGCACGTCGGTCAGCCGTCCTTGTAAGGGGCCGAAGAAGGAGACCTCCCTGCCCGGCACGGTCCGCCGGTCCCAGTGCCTCAGCGTCTCCTGCTCGATCACCAGCTCCGCGCAGGGCGGAATGCTCGGCCACGCCACCGGGATACTCACCTGGCGGTTGTCGGGATCGTCGAAGAACGCTTCGAAGGACACCCCGATGCCGGTGACGGGATCGGGGGACCTGTTCGCCACGTGCACCCGCCAGGTGCCGTCCGGTTTCCGGTCCGCCCAGGTGGAGACGCGCGTCGCGTGCGCGCGCCGCTTCGTCTCGGCATCCTCGCGCGACTGTTCGAGTTGGTCCCTCGCCACCCACGCGCCGTAGAACGTTCCGATACCTGTCAGCAAGAGACCGGCAAGTCCGACGGCGATCGTGATGACCGTTCCCCAGGTGGCCAGATCCCACCGCCCGGGTCGCCGCGGCGCGTGCTCCCCTTCGTCCCGCTCCCGGGGCCGTACCCGGCGGACCCGCTGCCGTGCCGCGCGCAGCCGCACCCGCTGCTCTTCCTGACTGCGCCGCATCCGACGCTCCTCCCTCGCCAGCCGTGGACCCGGTCTACCGCGCCCGGGCTCCCCCCGGCCAGCCGCACGGCAGGCCGCGGCGTCAGAGGCGGGCTATGTCGGGGATCGCGGCCTTCGGCTTGCGGCGTGGGGGCATGCGGCCGAGGAGGCCGATGTAGCGCGTGGCGCGGTGGCGCTGGCCCGCGGCCTCGTACGGGGCGAGCAGCTCCAGCATGCGGTCGTCGTCCGCGTCGCGCTCGCCGGCCAGGGTGTAGCCCACGATGCGGGGCAGGTGCAGGTCGCCGACCGTGACCGCGTCCGGGGCGCCGAGCACGCGCTGCAGGGTCTCGGCGGCCGTCCAGGGGCCGATGCCGGGGATGGCGGTGAGGCGGGCGACGGCGGCGCCGTGGTCCATCTCCGCCGCCGCCTGCAGCGCGCGGGCGCGGCGGACGGCGCGTACGACCGCCGCCGCGCGCTTGCCGTCGACGCCCGCGCGGTGCCACTCCCAGGACGGGATCATCGCCCAGCCGCGCGCGTCCGGCATCACCCGCATCCGCAGCTCCGTCCCCGCCGGGCCGGGGGCCGGGGTCCCGTAGCGGTGCAGCAGCAGCCGCCAGGAGCGGTACGCCTCGTCCGTGGTGACCTTCTGCTCCAGCACCGACGGGATCAGCGACTCCAGCACCAGCCCGGTGCGGATCAGCCGCAGGCCCGGGTGGCGGCGGCGGGCCTCGTGGACGACGCGGTGGCGCGGTGTGAACGGCTCGGGGTCGTCCGCCGCGCCCAGCAGCGCCGGCAGCCCGTCGAGCAGCCACTCCGCGCCCGGGCCCCACGCCTCGGCGGCCGCCGCGCCGCCCGCCGGGGCGACGCGCGGCGCGCCGG
>NZ_BAAAPF010000296.1:0-8622 GCF_039531005.1 Streptomyces synnematoformans | reverse complement strand
CCGGCACCGTGCGTGGCGGCGGCCACCGCCAGCTGCCCGCCCGCCGACGAGCCGAGCACCGCGACCCGGGCCGGGTCCACGGCGTAGGCGGCGGCGTTGCGCCGCACCCAGCGCAGCGCCGCCAGCACGTCGTCGCGCTGGGCCGGCCAGGGCCAGCCGGGGGCCAGCCGGTAGTCGGCGTCGAAGACGGCGTAGCCGCGGCGGGTGAGGGCCCGCGCCCAGCCGGCCCAGTCGGTGTCGTAGGACCAGTAGCCGCCGTGCAGGATGACGAGCCCGCCGCGGGGCGCCTGCCGCGGGCGCCAGTGGACGGTGACCTGCTGCCGCGGGTGCCTCCCGTACGACTCGACGCCGGTCCGCAGCGACCGCCCCGCCCCCGCCTCCCGCGCCCCCGGTGCCTCATGCGCCGCCTCCGCCGCCGCGCCGCCCCGCGGCGCCGTACCGTCCGGCGGCGTCAGAACCGCGGTCAGCGCCGCCGCGGACCCCAGCGCCGCGGCCGCGCACAGCCGCCGCCACCGGACCCGCACCGCAGCCATCGCACCCGCCTCTCCGCGGACCGGCCGGCCCGGTGACCTCATGGTCACCGACGACGTCCCGCCCCGCGAACCGGCGGCACCGGCACCGGCGCACGCCTCTTCGCGGGTGCGTTCGACCCCGTACCGGGGAGGTGAGGGAACCCGACGCCACCGGCACACTCTCGGTGACGGGAGGTCTACCATCGCACCATGACCCGCGTACTGCTGGCCGAGGACGACGCGGCCATCTCGGAACCGCTGGCCCGCGCGCTCCGCCGGGAGGGCTACGAGGTGGAGGTCCGCGAGGACGGTCCCACGGCGCTCAGTGCCGGGCTCCGCGGCGGCGTCGACCTCCTGGTGCTCGACCTCGGCCTGCCCGGCATCGACGGCCTGGAAGTGTGCCGGCGGCTGCGCGCCGACGGGCACGGCTTCCCCGTGCTGGTGCTCACCGCCCGCGCGGACGAGGTGGACACCGTCGTCGGCCTCGACGCCGGCGCCGACGACTACGTCACCAAGCCCTTCCGCCTCGCCGAGCTGCTCGCCCGGGTCCGCGCCCTGCTGCGCCGCGGCGCCCCCGAGCCGCAGCAGCAGCCGGCCACCCACGGCGTACGCATCGACACCGACTCGCACCGCGCCTGGCTCGGCGACGAGGAGCTGCAGCTGACCGCGAAGGAGTTCGACCTGCTGCGGGTGCTCGTGCGCGACGCGGGCCGGGTGGTCACGCGCGAGCAGCTGATGCGCGAGGTGTGGGACACCACCTGGTGGTCGTCCACCAAGACGCTCGACATGCACATCTCCTGGCTGCGCAAGAAGCTCGGCGACGACGCCGCGAACCCCCGCTACATCGCGACCGTCCGCGGTGTGGGCTTCCGCTTCGAGAAGAGCTAGGCCGCCCCCCGGCCCCGGCAGCCATGCGCAGAAGGCTCATCAACAGCACCCTGGCGGTCGTGCTCGTCGTCATCGCCGTCTTCGGGGTCTCCCTCGTCATCGTCGAGACCCGCACCATCGAGGCCGCCGCGCACGACCGGGTGCAGTCCGAGGCCGTGCGCCTGTTCAGCGTCGTCGAGGGCAAGATCGCCGACGACGAGCGGGTGACCCGCGGGGCGCTCGCCGGCCAGGTCACCGACGGGCGGTACGCGGAGGTGGACCTGCCGGGCGGCCCGCCGCTCACGATCGGGGAACGGCCCGGCGGGTCGGTGATCGAGGTCACCGAGACCGGCAGCCGGGGCGAGCGGGTCACGGTCATGGAGGCCCGCGACCGGGTCAACGAGGAGCTGGGCCAGACCCTGCTGATCATCCTGGCCGTGGCGCTGCTCGCCGTCGGCGCCGCCGTGCTGCTCGCCGTACGCCAGGCCAACCGGCTCACCGCGCCGCTCACCGACCTCGCCGAGACCGCCGAGCGGCTCGGCTCCGGCGACCAGCGCACCCGCCACCGCCGCTACGGCGTCCCCGAGCTGGACCGCGTCGCCGACGTGCTGGACGCCAGCGCCGAGCGCATCGCGCGCATGCTCACCGCCGAGCGGCGGCTGGCCGCCGACGCCTCGCATCAGCTCCGTACGCCGCTGACCGCGCTGTCCATGCGGCTGGAGGAGATCGCGCTCACCGACGACCACACGACGGTCAAGGAGGAGGCGGCCGTCGCGCTCACCCAGGTTGAGCGGCTGACGGACGTGGTGCAGCGGCTGCTGACCAAGTCCCGGGACCCCAAGGCCGGCACGGGCACGGGGTTCGACCTGGATGAGGTCGTCAAGCAGCAGATCGAGGAGTGGCGGCCGGCGTACCGCGGCGAGGGGCGGGCGATCGTCCACTCCGGCCGGACGGGGCTGCGCGCGGTGGGCACGCCGGGAGCGGTGGCGCAGGTGCTCGCGACGCTGATCGAGAACGCGCTGATGCACGGCGCCGGGACCGTCGCGCTGCGCACCCGGGTCACCGGGAACCAGGCGGTGGTGGAGGTCACGGACGAGGGTCCCGGCGTGCCGGCGGACCTCGGCTCCCGGGTCTTCGAGCGCACGGTCAGCGGGCGCAACTCGACGGGCCTGGGCCTCGCGGTCGCCCGCGACCTGGCGGAGGCGGACGGGGGGCGGCTGGAGCTGGTGCAGCAGCGGCCGACGACGTTCGCGCTGTTCCTCGCGCGGGAGCACGAGCACCACTGAGGGGCGTACGCACCGTCGAGGGGGGCGTGCGGGGGACGTACCGGGCGTACGGAGGCGCGCGGGGTCGTGCGGGAGCGGGGGAGGGCTCGTACGGGACGGCGGGTCTACCCCCGCGCTACGACCGCCTCTTCCTGCGCCCCGGGCTCCTCCGGCTCTCCCGGCTCCTTCGGCTCCCGCCGGCTGCCGGGGATCTGCACCTCCCCTGCCGGGGCTATGTCACCCGGCTCACCCGCCTCCCCCGTCCCGCCCGCCGGGACGGGGGAGGCCGCGGGCACCACGCGGAACACCCAGCTGCGGTACGACCAGAAGCGGAAGAGCGACGCGACCCCGATGCCGAGGAACTTGAAGATGTTGTTCTGCAGCGGGGTGTCCCAGTCGAACCCGTACGTGGCCACGTACAGCACGCCGTTCTCGATGACGAGCCCCGCGCTGCTGAAGACCAGGAACAGCGTGAACTCGCGCGGCGGCCGGGTCTTGTCCCGGTCGCGGTACGTGAAGTAGCGGAAGCCTATGTAGTTGAAGACGATCGCGACGGCCGTCGCGATCATGCTGCAGCGGACCACGGGCAGCTCCGTGGTGTTCCGCACGAGGTTGAAGACCGCGAGGTTGACCAGGACGCCGAGCCCCCCGACCGCGGCGAACTCGGCCACCTCGCGACTCAGGCGTCGCAGCCGCGATACCGCCGGGTGCCGTGCACTCATAAAGATTCTCAGACTCCGATGGTCGGTTCGGTCGCGTTCCCCTGGTCCTGGTCTGCCTCCGGCGTGCCGGCCCCCTCATGCTAACCGGGCCGGCGACTTCAGGGAGCGGGTCCGGACACCCCGGCAGCTAGGCTGGGGGCGTGACATTCCCGGTAGTCGGCATGATCGGCGGGGGACAGCTCGCCCGGATGACCCACCAGGCAGGCATCCCCCTCGGCATCAGATTCAAGCTTCTCAGCGGTACCACCAAGGACTCCGCGGCCCTGGTGGCGGGGGACACGGTCGTCGGGGACTACCGCGATCTGGACACGCTGCGTGACTTCGCCCGCGGCTGCGACGTGATCACCTTCGACCACGAGCACGTGCCGACCGCGCACCTGCGCGCCCTTCAGGCCGAGGGCGTCGCGGTCCGGCCGGGCCCGCACGCGCTGGTGTACGCGCAGGACAAGGGCGCGATGCGGGCCCGGCTGACGGAGCTGGGCATCCCCTGCCCGCGGCACCGGATCGTGGCCGACCCGGCGGACGTGACCGCTTTCGCGCGCGAGGGGGCCCGCGAGGGGGACGGCTTCCCGGTCGTGCTGAAGACGGTGCGCGGCGGGTACGACGGCAAGGGCGTCTGGGTCGTGCGCCGCGAGGAGGACGCCGCGGTGCCGTTCCGCGCGGGTGTCCCGGTGCTGGCCGAGGAGCTGGTCGACTTCCGCCGCGAGCTGGCCGCCAACGTCGTCCGCTCGCCCAGCGGCCAGGCCGTGGCGTACCCGGTGGTGGAGTCCGTCCAGGTCGACGGCGTCTGCGACACCGTCATCGCCCCCGCGCCCGGGCTGCCGCCCGCGGCCGCGGTGCGTACGCAGCAGCTCGCGCTGCGGATCGCGAGCGAACTGGACGTCGTGGGCCACCTGGCGGTGGAGCTGTTCGAGGCCGGCGGGGACGAGGGCGAGCCCCGGATCCTCGTCAACGAGCTGGCGATGCGCCCGCACAACTCCGGCCACTGGACCCAGGACGGGGCCGTCACCTCGCAGTTCGACAACCACGTGCGCGCCGTGCTCGACCTGCCCCTCGGCGACCCGCGCCCGCGCGCGCCGTGGACGGTGATGGCGAACGTCCTCGGCGGCGACTACCCGGACATGTACCCGGCGTACCTGCACTGCATGGCCCGGGACCCCGGGCTGAAGATCCACATGTACGGCAAGGACGTGAAGCCCGGCCGCAAGGTCGGCCACGTCAACACCTACGGCGACGACCTGGCCGATGTGCGCGAACGCGCCCGCCACGCCGCCGACTACCTGCGGGGGACGATCACGGAATGAGCATCGCATGAGCGCGGGAGGCCCGGAGAGCGGCCCGCTGGTCGGCATCGTCATGGGCTCCGACTCCGACTGGCCGGTGATGGAGGCCGCGGCGCAGGCCCTCGCCGAGTTCGGGATCCCGTACGAGGTCGACGTCGTCTCCGCGCACCGGATGCCGCGCGAGATGCTCGCCTACGGCGAGCAGGCCGCCGGCCGCGGCCTGCGCACCCTCATCGCCGGCGCCGGCGGCGCCGCCCACCTCCCGGGCATGCTGGCCGCCGTCACCCCGCTGCCGGTGATCGGCGTCCCGGTCCCGCTGAAGCACCTCGACGGCATGGACTCCCTGCTGTCCATCGTCCAGATGCCCGCGGGCGTCCCGGTCGCCACGGTCTCCGTCGCCGGCGCCCGCAACGCGGGCCTGCTGGCGGCCCGCATCCTGGGCGCCCACGACGGGGAGCTGCGCGACCGGATGGCGGCGTTCCAGCAGGAGCTGAACGACCTCGCGACCGAGAAGGGCCGCCGGCTGCGCACGAAGGCGGCGGACCAGGAGCCGTAACCGCCGCCGACCGCGGGCGGGCCGCACCCGGCTCCCCCAGGCGTCGGGCAGGATCCCCCACCCGGACGACGCACCCGGAGCCCCGGAGGCCGCGGTGTCCGGATAGCGTGAGCGCGTCACAGCCGCACCGCCGCGAGTGGGAGAGACGACCATGGCCGACCTGCTGGACCGGGCCCGCGCGCTCCTCGCCGAGCACCCGGTCGCCGACGGGCACAACGACCTCCCCTGGGCGCTGCGCGAGCAGGTGGCGTACGACATCGACCGCCGCGACATCGCCGTCGACCAGAGCGCGCGGCTGCACACCGACATCCCGCGGCTACGCGCCGGCGGGGTGGGGGCGCAGTTCTGGTCCGTGTACGTGAGCACGGAGCTGGCCGGGGACGCCGCCGTCAGCGCCTGTCTGGAGCAGATCGACGTGGTGCGGCAGCTCGTCGACCGCTACCCCGGGGACCTGCGCCTGGCCACCACCGCCGACGAGGTGGCGGCGGCCCGGGCCGCCGGGCGGATCGCCTCGCTGATGGGGGCCGAGGGCGGGCACTCCATCGCGAACTCGCTCGCCACCCTGCGCGCCCTGCACCGGCTCGGCGTGCGCTACATGACGCTCACCCACAACGACAACACCGACTGGGCCGACTCCGCCACCGACGAGCCGCGGCACGGCGGGCTCACCGCCTTCGGCGAGGAGGTGGTGCGCGAGATGAACCGGGTCGGCATGCTCGTCGACCTCTCCCACGTGGCCCCGGCGACCATGCGTGACGCGCTGCGCGTCACCGAGGCGCCGGTGGTTTTTTCCCATTCATCCGCTCGTGCCGTATGTGACCACCCGCGCAACATTCCTGATGATGTGCTGGAAATGCTCCCTGCCAACGGCGGTGTGGCGATGGCCACGTTCGTGCCGAAGTTCGTCCTGCCGGCCGCCGTGGCGTGGACGGCGGAGGCGGACGCGTACCTGAACGCCCGCGGCCTGGACGCCCTCGACGCGTCCGACGAAGCGGTCCGCGTGCGCCGTGCGTTCGAGGAGGCGAACCCGCGGCCGCAGGCGACGGCGGCCACCGTGGCGGACCATCTGGACCATATGCGCGAAGTGGCGGGAATCGACCATATCGGTATCGGGGGCGACTTCGACGGCACCCCGTTCACCCCCGCCGACCTCGCCGACGTGGCCGGTTATCCGCACCTCGTCGCCGAGCTGCTGAACCGCCGTTGGTCGGAAGAAGACCTGGCCAGGCTGTTGTGGCGGAACGCGCTGCGGGCGCTGCGCGACGCCGGGGAGGTGGCCCGCGACGTGGCCGCTCGGCGCGGCCCGTCGGTCGCGACGATCGAACAGCTCGACGGCCCGGGGAAGTTCGGAAGTGACTGAAGTGACATATGTCACTCACAGAATTCTCACGTGATGGGGCAATGTGTCCGACTCCTCGGGCTTTCGGCAAGTCTCCGCCGCGGAGGGGCAATTGACGCGTTGCTCGTGATGCGGAGATCGTCTGCATGATCCCGGTGTGACGCGGGGAACGGCCGTGGCGAGTGCGCGCGGCTTGTTCTGTTTTCGGCCGTGTGTTTACGGTGCTCGCCGTGCTCGCGCCACCGATGCGGGCACCTCGTCGCCGTAACGCCGAATCCTGTCGGCGGCGACGGGCAAGCACTTCAGCTTTCACGGCAGGAGCGGGGGACCCAGGTAAGTGCCGGACTGCGCGTATGCGCGGGACGGCTTGGGGTGAAGCCATGCTCCGCATGGCCGGGCATCTCCAGCTCGAACCCGACAGCTCACCTCGCAGGCGTCGGAGAGGAGCATGTCCATGTCCGCACGCGGACGTCACCGTCGCCTGGGCCGGATAGCCCGGGGCAGCAAGGCCCTCGTCATCACCGCCGGCAGCGCCGGCGTCGCCCTCCCCCTCATCGCCGGCGGCCACGCCCAGGCCGCCTCCGTCGACACCTGGGACCGCGTCGCCCAGTGCGAGAGCGGCGGCGACTGGAGCATCAACACCGGCAACGGCTTCTACGGCGGTCTGCAGTTCGTGCAGAGCACCTGGGAGGGCTACGGCGGCACGCAGTACGCGCCGCGCGCCGACCAGGCCACCAAGGAGCAGCAGATCGAGATCGCCGAGAAGGTGCTCGCGTCGCAGGGCCCCGGCGCCTGGCCGGTCTGCTCCGTCCAGGCCGGGCTCACCCAGGGCGGCCCCGCCCCCGACCTGGCCACCGGCGGTGGCGAGGAGGCGCAGCAGGAGAGCGAGCCCGAGGCGCAGGCCGGGTCGGAGCAGCCCGCCGGGCAGAAGGCCGCGCAGCAGGAGCAGGCCCCGCAGCAGGAGCAGGCGCCGGAGAAGAAGTACGAGAAGGCCGGCACCTACACCGTCGTCTCCGGCGACACCCTGTGGGACATCGCCCGCAAGCACGGCATCGCGGGCGGCTGGCAGTCGATCTACGAGGCCAACAAGGACGTCATCGGCGGCGACCCGGACCTGATCTTCCCCGGCCAGCAGTACGACTTCGACGGCGGCGAAGAGGTCACCCTGGAGGAGCCGGAGAACGCCCCGGCCCAGCCCTCCGCCGCGCAGGAGGAGCAGCCGGCCGAGGAGCCGCAGCAGGAGCAGCCCGCCGCGGACGCCCCCGCGGGCGGCTTCTCCGCGCCGGTCGACGCCGCCCCGTCGACCCCGTACCGGGCCGCCGGCGGCTCGTGGTCCAGCGGTTACCACACCGGTGTCGACTTCTCCGTCGGCACCGGCACCCCGGTCAAGGCCGTCACCTCCGGCACCGTCGTCAAGGCCGGCAACGGCGCCGACGGCGCCGCGTACGGCATCGCCGTCGTGATCAAGCACGACGACGGGCGCTACAGCCAGTACGCCCACCTGTCGTCCGCCTCGGTGAGCGTGGGCCAGACCGTGGGCGCCGGCGAGCAGATCGGCCTGGTCGGCTCCACCGGCAACTCCACCGGCCCGCACCTGCACTTCGAGGTGCGCACCAGCCCGGACTACGGCTCGGACATCGACCCGCTCGCGTACCTGCGCGGCAACGGCGTCTCCGTCTGAGGGTCCCCCGTAGGCGCGGCGCAGCCCCCCGTTTCCGGCGGAACGGGGGGTTTCGCCTGTCCGGGTACGGGGCGGGTGGCCGGCGGCGCCGCGCCGGGCTACGCCGCCGGGCGGCCCATGGCGCGGAACGTCCAGCCCGCGGCGCGCCAGGGCGCCGGGTCGAGGGTGTTCCGGCCGTCGATCAGGTGCGGCCGGGCGACGACCGCCGCCAGGTGCCCGGGGTCGAGGTCGCGGAACTCCGGCCACTCGGTGAGGTGCAGCACGACGTCCGCGCCGCGCAGTGCGTCTTCCGCCGAGCCGGCGTAGGCCAGGGTGGGGAAGACGCGGCGGGCGTTGTCCGTCCCCTTGGGGTCGTGGACGGTGACCTGGCCGCCCTGGAGGTGGATCTGGCCGGCGA
>NZ_BAAAPF010000295.1:0-8666 GCF_039531005.1 Streptomyces synnematoformans | reverse complement strand
CCCGCCGCCGGCCCCGCCCCCGCCCCGGCCGTTCGGCGACCCGGCGGCCCGGCGCCGGCGCGCCCCGGGCCCGGGGCGGCGCGGGGCGGGGTCAGCCGTCGTGCGCGAAGAGCTTCAGCACCGGCACGCCGACCTTGTGCCGGGCCCGGGAGGCCCAGTCGCGGTGGAAGAACTCCTCCACCAGGTGCGGCGCGGTGAGCACGATCACCTCGTCGGCCCGGGTCTGCTCCACGACGGACTGCAGCAGTTCCAGCGGGTGCCGGTCGACGATCTCCCCGACCGCCTCGGCGCCCTGCTCGCGCAGCGCCTTCAGGGAGTGCTCCAGCGACATGCGGGCTGTGGGCAGCGCCTCGTGCCCCTCCGGCTCGTCCGACTCGCGGACCGCGTCCTCCAGCTCGCCGAGCGCCACGTCGTCGAGGGCACGCAGCAGCACTCCCTGGTCGCCGCGGGGTTGCAGGAGCACGACGAAGCTGACGCGCTCCTCGCCGTGGAGGGTGGTGACCATCTCCACATCCACGGGCGCGAGCGGTTTCTCGATCATCAGGACGGTGGTGAACACGATGGACGCCCTTCTTCCGCACAGGCACAAAGACCACGCCAGAAACGATCCTGCCGATTCAGTCTGCCCCAGCGCGGCTAAGCGGAACGTGATATTCCGCAGATTGTCAGAACCGACGGTAACGCGCGAACAGAAAGCCGGCCTCCTCCATGACCGAGTACAGGGCGAGGCCGAGCGGCTCCGCCGGCGGGGCGGCGCCGTGCATGATCCGCGGCGCGTCTCCCAGCGCCGCACGGGGCGCCAGGGTCAGGCACAGTTCGTCGAGTACCCCCGCCCCGGCGAACGCCCCCAGCACGGCGGGCCCGCCCTCGGTCAGCAGCCGCCGGAGCCCGCGCTCCGCCAGCGCGCCGAGCGCCGCCGCCGGGTCGGCGCCCCGGCCCTCCCCCGCGACCACGACCTCCGCGCCCGCCGCGCGGGCCGCGGCCAGCCGCTCCGCGGGCGCCTCCGCGCCCGTCAGCAGCAGCGTCGGGACGGCCGGTGCGGAGAACAGCGGCAGCGAGAAGTCGAGGTCGAGGGAGGCGGAGAGCACCGCGACGGGCGGGGCGGGGGGCTGGCCCGCCGCGGCCCGGCGGGCGGCGAAGGCCGCCCGGGCGCGGGCCGGGCGGTACCCCTCAAGGCGTACCGTTTCTGCACCCACGATCACCACGTCCGCCAGCCCGCGCAGCACTCCGAAGACGCGCATGTCGGCGTCGCACGACAGCGGCTGGGAGCGCCCGCCGAAGGCCGCGGCGCCGTCGACGGTGCTGACCATGTTGGCCCGCAGCCAGACACCGCCCCCCTCGGGATAGGCGTAGGCGTCCGCCAGCTCGTCCAGGGACCACTCACGGTCGGCGAGCGCGGACGGGTCGGCGGGCACGGGCAGCAGGCGGCGCATAAGCGGCAGTGTGGCATGGGGCACTGGTGTGCGGCTCGCCGAGGCGGCGACCGTACAGTGAGAACGTGCCCCCTTCGACCTCCGCCTCCGCCGCCGGCACGCCGGGCGCCGGCATATCCCCCGGCGCGCTCACCGGCCGCGAGCCGCACGTCCCCGCCGAGCGGCTGGTCGCCGAGCTGGTGCCGCCGCCGCGCTTCGACGCGGTGCGCTTTGCGACCTACGTCCCGGACCCGGCCCGCCCCAGCCAGGCCGAGGCCGTACGCGCCCTCACCGCCTTCGCCGCCGGGCTCGGCGGCGGCGCCACGGCCGTCAGTGGGGGTACCCCCGCCAGTGAGGGCGTAGCCGGCGGGGGAGGCCGGCGGCCGTGGTGGCGGCGGGCGCCGAAGGAGCCGGCCGGGCCGCGCGGGGTGTATCTGGACGGCGGCTTCGGCGTCGGCAAGACCCACCTGCTGGCCTCGCTCTGGCACGCCACCGAGGCCGTTCCCGAGCGCAAGGGCTTCTGCACCTTCGTCGAGCTGACGCACCTGGTGGGGGCGCTGGGCTTCCAGCAGACGGTACGCACCCTGGGCAGCCACCGGCTGCTGTGCATCGACGAGTTCGAGCTGGACGACCCCGGCGACACCGTGCTGGTCTCCTCCCTCCTCGGCAAGCTCGTGGAGTCCGGCGTCGCGCTGGCCGCCACCTCCAACACGCTGCCCGGCAAGCTGGGCGAGGGCCGGTTCGCCGCGGCCGACTTCCTGCGCGAGATACAGGGCCTGGCCGCCCGCTTCCGCCCGCTGCGCATCGACGGCGACGACTACCGCCACCGCGGCCTCCCCGATGCCCCCACCCCACTGGCCGACGAGACCGTCGCCCGCGCCGCCCGCACCGTCCCGGGCGCCACCCTCGACGCCCTCCCCGACCTCCTGGGCCACCTCGCGCGCGTCCACCCCAGCCGGTACGGCGCGCTGACCGACGGCGTACGGATCGTGTGCCTGACCGGCGTGCGGCCGGTGGCCGACGAGGCGACGGCGCTGCGGCTGGTCGTGCTCGCGGACCGGCTGTACGACCGGGAGATACCCGTGCTCGCCTCCGGCGTGCCGTTCGACCGGCTGTTCGGCCCGGAGATGCTCGCCGGCGGCTACCGCAAGAAGTACTTCCGCGCGATATCCCGGCTGACCGCCCTGGCGCGCGACGCGCACGCCGCCACCGGAGGGGCCGACGGCGGCGCGGCGGGGCCGGCGGGGCCAGAGGACTAGACCTGCACACACCCTCTCACCTGGTTCACTTTCGGTTCACCGGGTGGTACACACGATCGGGTCACCGTTTTCCTGTCCGCCAGCAGGGAGTTGGTCTTCCGCATGTCTGCAACACGACGTCAGGTCCTCGCCCGCACCGGTGCGCTGGGCGCCGGTATCGCCTTCACCGGCACCGTCTCCGAGCTGTACGCCGGCACCGCCGCCGCGCACGCCCCGCACCACGCCGGCTACGGCCCGCTCGTCCCCGACCCCGACGGCCTGCTGGACCTCCCCGAGGGCTTCCGTTACCGGGTGCTCTCCCGCGAGGGCGACCAACTGCTCTCCGGTGAGGGCGCGGTGCCCAGCAACCACGACGGCATGGCCGCCTTCCGCGCCTGCCGCGGCCGTTCGGGGGTACAGCTCGTACGCAACCACGAGAACCGCCCCAACGCCGCGTACCGGGTCCCGGCCGTCGACGGCCTCACCTACGACCCGATGGGCATGGGCGGCTGCACCGTGCTGGAGGTCGGCGGGGACGGCGAGCCGAAGAGCGAGCGCGTCGGCATCGCCGGCACCGCGGTCAACTGCGCCGGCGGCCCCAGCCTCTGGGACACCTGGCTGACCTGCGAGGAGACCGAGGACAAGGCCGGCACCAACGGGTACACCAAGGACCACGGCTTCATCTTCGAGGTCGACCCCGCCGACCCGCACGCCAGCGGCGCCGTCCCGCTCACCGCGATGGGCCGCTTCCAGCACGAGGCCGTCGCCTTCGACCCGGCCAACGGCGTGGTGTACGAGACCGAGGACGCCTTCGAGCACCCGTTCGGGCTCTTCTACCGCTTCCTGCCGGAGAAGCCCAAGGGCGGCCCCGGCTCCCTGCGGGCCGGCGGCGAACTGCAGGCCATGCGGGTGCCGGACGTGCCCGACCTGTCGGTGGTCGAGGAGATCGGCGCCACGTTCGACGACGTCGAGTGGATCGAGGTGCCCGACCCGCTGGCCGCCGGGACCCCGATCCGCCACCAGGACTTCGGGCGCCCGATGACGCACGCGCAGAAGCTGGAGGGCTGCTACTGGGGCGGGCGGTCGGTGTACTTCGTCTCCAGCTACGCCAGGAGCGACCAGGGCTCCGGCGGCGACCACTTCGGCCAGGTGTGGCGCTACACCCCGCGGACCAACGAGCTGAAGCTTGTCATCCGCTTCGGCCCCGACCACGGCGTGGACACCCCCGGCGAGTACCCGGACAACATCGCCCTGTCGCCCTCCGGCGGCCTGTTCCTGTGCGAGGACGGCGGCGGCGAGCAGTTCGTCTACGGCGTCTCGCGGCGCGGCGAGGTCTTCCCGGTGGCGCGCAACCGGCAGAACACCGGCAGCGCGGAGGAACCGGCGTACGGCGAGTTCGCCGGCGTCACGTTCTCGCCGAGCGGCCGGACGATGTACGTGAACTGCTACGCGCCCGGCACGACCTTCGCCATCACCGGCCGCTGGCGGTAGCCCCGGCCCGTACGGTGCGGCGCCCGGGCCGCGGACCGGATCAGGACCGGTCCGCGGCCCGGGCCGTGGACCGGCGCCGTACCCCGTTCACCCGGGCGCTCGCTCCGGCGCGCGCGCCCCCCGGGAGCGCTCTTACGCTCCCCGCATGATCCGCTTCCGGCGCCCGCATCGTGCCCGCGCGGCCCTCGCCGCGCTGCTCGCCCTCCTCCTCGCGGCGTGCGCCGAGTCCCCCGCACCCGCCCCGCCGCCCGCCGGGGAGCACGGCGCCCGGAAGCACGGCGACCACCCGGCGGCGTACGGAACGGCGCGCGGCGAGACCGAGGGACGGGCGCACGGCAATGGGGGTACCCCCGCCAGTAAGGGCGTAGCCGGTGGGGGAGGCAAGGCGCCGCGCGGGGCCCGCGTCCGCGCCGGGCTCGCGCCGGTGTGGCACCACGGCGTCCGCCGCGCCGCGGGCGGCAAGCGCGTCGCGCTCACCTTCGACGCCGACATGATGGCCGACCAGCACGACCGCGCCGACGCCGGCGAGCGGTTCGACAACCCCGGGCTCATCGCCGCGCTGCGGGAGCTGAAGGTGCCCGCCACCGTCTTCATGACCGGCACCTGGGCCGCCCGCTACCCCGGCCAGGCCCGCGCCGTCGGCCGCGACCCCCTGTTCGAGGTGGCCAACCACTCCTACAGCCACCACGCCTTCGCCGTCCCCTGCTACGGGCTGCCCGAGGTGGCCCCCGGGACCATGCGCGCCGAGGTGGAGCGCACCTTCGCCGCGCTGCGCCGCGCGGGCGTGCCCGAGCCCGTCCCGTACTTCCGCTTCCCCGGCGGCTGCTACGACGACGCCGCGCTGCGCGCCCTCGCGCCGACCGGCGTGACCGCCGTGCAGTGGGACGTCTCCAGCGGCGACGCCTTCGCCACCGACCCGCACGCGGTGGCGGAGGAGGTGCTGACGCGGGTGCGGCCGGGGTCGGTGGTCGTCCTGCACGTCACGCGCAGCGCGGCGCCGGTCACCGAGCAGGCCGTACGCGAGATCGTGCCGGAGCTGCGCCGCCGCGGCTACGGGTTCGCCAGGGTCTCGGAGCTGATGGCGGCGGGCTGACGCACCCGCCGCCGCTGCCCGGGGTCACCCGGTGGGCGCCCCCGCACCGGTCTCGCTCGGCCGCACCACCACGAACCCCTCGCCGTCCAGCCGCAGCTGCATGACCTCGCCGGAGCCGCCGCGGATCATGGACCCGAAGCTCTGCGAGCGGTGCAGCCCCGTCTGCAGCTGCGTGCTCCAGCCGACGACGGCGTCCGTGTCGACGAAGACCGGGTAGCCGGGCGAGACGGGGATCACGATCGGGGTGCCGTCGCAGACCACGCCCAGCCGGCCCTGGCCGGTGAACACGCTGTTGAACAGCCCGCCGCCCGCCATCCCGGCGCCCTTGACCACCTTGATGTCGTAGGACAGCGTCGAGTCGAAGCACAACACGTTGCGCCCGTTGAGGGTGAGGGTGTCGCTCGGCTGGTCGAAGTCGAGGATGAAGCAGTTGGCCGCGCTGAGCGCGAACCAGCACTCGCCCTGCCCCTTCACCGACATGAGCGCCAGCCCCTCGCCCGTGACCGCGCGCTTGAGGAACTGCCCCGCCCCCTGGCCCTTCTTCTCGAACTGCAGATTGCCGCGGTAGGCCACCATCGCGCCCTGCCGGGCCAGACACTCGCCGTTGACGGCGTACTTGATCGATTTGGAGTTCTGCAGAGTCATGCCGGCCTGCGTCGCGGGCTCGGCCATGTTTTCCTTCGCGAACAAATCACTGCGCATACGGCATGATCTGCCGGAATCCCTCCCTCCGCCAAGCGAGCGGCGCCCCTGGCACACTTGATCGTGTGACCGGCACCGACACCAGCCCCTTCCAGCACGAGGCGGTGAGCCGCGACGAGCTGCCGCAGTTCGTCCTCCCCCTCGTCGTCCGCATCGAACGCGGCAGCCCGCCCGCGCGTACCGACGCGCTCCAGACGGCGGCGCGCGCGGTGCTGCTCCTGCTGGCGGACGAGCGCGCCGCCGGCGACGGCCCGTGGGCCCGGGCGGTACGGGACTGGCAGGACGCCCGGATCCGCAAGGTGGTGCGGCGCGCGCGGGGCGCGGAGTGGCGCCGGGCGGAGGCGCTGCCGGGGATCACGGTGACGTCGGAGGCGGCGGAGGCGGCGGGTCGCCCGGTCGGGGAGGCCGGCACACCCGGGGAGGCCGGCGCGGCCCCAGACGTCCCGGGCGCCGCCGCGGTGCGCGTCTTCCCGCCCGTACCGCTGGACGGGTGGCCCCAAGACCTCGCCCGGCTGCAGGTCTCCGGCACCGACCTGGCCGACCCCGCGCCCCCTCCCCCGGCCCCGCCCGGGGTCCCGGTGCTCTGGCTGGCGCCGGACCTCGGCATGACCGCGGGCAAGGCGATGGCCCAGGCCGGCCACGGCGCCCAACTCGCCTGGTGGGAGCTGTCCGACGACGACCGCGCGGCCTGGCGCGCCGCCGGTTTCCCCCTCGCCGTACGCACCCCCGGGCCGGCGCACTGGGCGGAGCTGACCGCGAGCGGGCTGCCGGTGGTTCGGGACGCCGGGTACACGGAGATCGCCGCCGGCAGCTGCACGGTCGTCGCCGACCACCCGGCGCTGCACCGCGCCTGACCCGCCGGCCGCGGTCACCCGCCGGTCAGCCGCCTCAGCCGCGCGTCAGCCGCCGTCGGCCTCCCGCGCGTCCTCCGCGACCGCCCCCGCCGCCTTCCGTGCCGCGACCAGCACCGGGTCCCACACCGGCGAGAACGGCGGCGCGTACCCGAGGTCCAGGGCCGTTATCTGCTCCACCGTCATGCCCGCCGTCAGCGCCACCGCCGCGATGTCCACCCGCTTGCCCGCGCCCTCGCGGCCGACGATCTGCACGCCGAGCAGCCGCCCCGTACGGCGCTCCGCGAGCATCTTCACGTGCATCGGCGCGGCCCGCGGGTAGTAGCCCGCGCGGCTGGTCGACCGGATGGTCACCGCCACGTACTGCAACCCCACCTCGCGCGCCTGCGCCTCCAGCAGACCCGTACGGGCGATCTCCAGATCGCACACCCTGCTGACGGCCGTGCCGACCACGCCCGGGAACGTGGCGAAGCCGCCGCCGACGTTGCGCCCGATGACCTGCCCGTGCTTGTTGGCGTGCGTGCCCAGCGGGATGTACCGCTCGCGACCCGACACCAGGTCGAGCACCTCGACGCAGTCGCCGCCCGCCCACACGTTCTCCTGCCCCCGCACCCGCATCGCCAGGTCGGTCAGCAGCCCGCCGGACTCGCCCAGCGGCAGCCCCGCGTCCCGCGCGAGCCCGGTCTCCGGGCGGACGCCGAGGCCGAGCACCACGACGTCCGCCGGGTACTCGCCCTTCGCGGTCGCCACGCCGCGCACCGCACCGTCCGTGCCGGTGAGGACTTCGGTGACCTCGGCGCCCGTGACGGTCTCGATGCCGTTGCCGTTCATCGCCTCGTGCACCAGCGCGCCCATGTCGGGGTCGAGGGTGTTCATGGGCTGCTCGGCGCGTTCCAGCACGGTGACGTGGATGCCCCGGTGGCAGAACGCCTCGGCCATCTCCACCCCGATGTACCCGGCGCCGACCACGACCGCGTGCCGCACCCGCCGCTCCTCCAGCCGGTCCAGCAGCTCCTGGCCGTCGTCGAGGCTCTGCACGCCGTGCACGCCCGGGGCGTCGATGCCGGGCAGCGGCGGACGCAGCGGGCGGGCGCCGGTGGCGATCACCAGGTGGTCGAAGCCGTGCCAGCGCTCCTGCGCACCGTCCTCGTCGTCGAGGTCCCGGGTGCGTACGCACTGCCGGTCGAGGTCGATCTCGGTGACCTCGGTGCGCATCCGCAGGTCGATGCCGCGCCGCCGGTGCTCCTCCGGGGTGCGCGCGATGAGCTGGTCGCGCTCGTCGACCTCGCCGCCGACCCAGTACGGAATCCCGCAGGCGGAGTACGACGTGAACCGGCCGCGCTCGAACGCGGTGATCTCCAGCTCGTCCGGCGCCCGCATCCGGCGCGCGCGCGACGCGGCGGACATGCCCGCCGCGTCGCCGCCGATGACCACCATCCGCTGCTTGGCCCCCATGACGCTCCCTTTCGTCGCCGTGAGGGACACGCTACGTCTGGTTACTCCGGTTCGGTGCCGTGGGGTGCCGGGCGCCCGGGAAACGGACCGGGCGGACGGGGGGACGAGCAGCGCGCCTTCCCGGCCGCCCGCGGGGGGCTGCCGGCGGGATCCGAACGGGGGCTTGTCGGCGGGATCTGAGACAGTGGCCCCATGAGCAGCGCACCGCCCGCGGACCTCGCGGATCCCGCCCCCGGGGTCGTCGTCATCGGCGGCGGCATCGCCGGACTCGCCGCCGCGCACCGGCTGCTCGCCCGGGGCGCCCGGGTCACGCTGCTGGAGGCCGGCACCCGGCTCGGCGGCAAGCTGTACGCCAGCGAGGACGCCGGCGTGCCCGCTGACCTCGGCGCGGAGGCGCTGCTCGCCCGCCGCCCCGAGGCGGTCG
>NZ_BAAAPF010000294.1:0-8666 GCF_039531005.1 Streptomyces synnematoformans | reverse complement strand
CGGGCGCCTCGGGCGCCGGCGGCGCCGAGGGCGAGCGGTGGTACGAGCAGGCGGCGCGGCAGGGCCACCGGCGGGCCCAGGTGCGGCTGGGCATGCGCGCGGCCGCACGGGGCGACACGGAGGCCGCGGGCCGGTGGGACCGGGCCGCGGCGGAGGCCGGGAGCCGCAACGGCGCGTTCAACCTGGGCCGGCTGCTGGCCCGGGAGGGCAGCGTGCCGGAGGCGGCGATCTGGTGGCGCCGGGCCGCGGAGCACGGCCTCGGCGGCGCTGCGCTGCGGCTCGCGCTGCTTCTTGCCCGCCGGGGCGACCTGCCGGAGAGCCAGCACTGGTCGTCGCGGGCGGTGGAGCTGGGCCCGGCGGAGGTCGCCGAGCGCGCCGCCCGGCTGCGGGACGCGCTCGCGCAGGAACTCACGGCCTGAAACCACGGCCCGGCGGGCCGGGCTCGGCCGGACCGGCGGCACACCGCCGCCGGTCCGCCGGCCGGCTCCGCCGCGCACAGACGACGACGGAGGCCCGGACCGTGTGGTCCGGGCCTCCGTCAGTGGTAGCGGGGACAGGATTTGAACCTGCGACCTCTGGGTTATGAGCCCAGCGAGCTACCGAGCTGCTCCACCCCGCGTCGGTGAAAACAACACTACCCCTGGCCGATCGACCAGCGCAAATCAGTTCCGTCCCGGCTGTGCGCAGTCCGGGCAGATGCCCCGATACGTGACCTCGGCGCCGGAGATCCGGAAGCCGAAGCGCTCGCTCTCGGGCAGGGCCGACAGCAGGTCGCCCTCGGGGCGCACGTCGCGGATGGAGCCGCAGCGGCTGCAGACCAGGTGCTGGTGTGCGCTGTGGGCGTTCGGGTCGTACCGCTTGGCGCGGCCGTCCGTGCTGACTTCGAGCACCTCGCCGAGCGCGACCAGCTCGCCGAGCGTGTTGTAGACGGTGGCACGGGAGATCTCGGGGAGCCGGGCGGTGGCGCGCGCGAGCACCTCGTCGGCGGTGTAGTGCACGTGGTCGCCGTCCAGGACCTCGGCCACGACTCGCCGCTGTGCGGTGAGCCGGAAGCCGCGGCCGCGCAGTCGCTCCAGGAGGTCGCTCATGCATTCAGGGTAGCAGCGCATCGCTCTATTGCCAGAACCCATACGGACTTCATTGGGATCTTGACTTGGACTCTGTCTAATGTAGGATTCCCTCGCAGACTGCGGCGATCGGCCGTGAGGTCGCGGTCCAGGCCCTCCGCGGCCGAGGGCCGGTTGCCGTGCACGGACAGAGGGGTCGGGACGCCGGTCGGGCTCCCGGCCCCTCTGACGCGTCCGGACGGGCTAGGCGAGGGCTGTCTCGCGGTGCGCCGCCTCCTGCCGGTGCCGGATCTGGCAGCGGATGATGTCGCGTACGGACACGACGCCGACCGGCTCCGCGTCGTCGAGGACGATCAGATGGCGGAAGCCGCCGTGGGTCATGGCCTCGGCGGCCTCGTCGAGGGTCCAGCCGGGTGCGGCGAAGACGACGTCGGTCGTGGTGTGGTCGTCGGCCTTCTCCATGTCCGGGTCCTGGCCCGCGCCGACGGAGTTGAGGATGTCGCGCTCGGTCAGGATGCCGAGCCCGGTGGTGTCGGGGGCGAGGACGATCGCCGCCCCGACGTGCCGCGCCGACATCAGCCGGGCGGCCTGGCGGAGGGTGTGCGCGGGGCCGATGGTGAGGACCACCGTGCTCATGGCGTCGCGGACGAGCATGGGGTGGAGCCACCTCCTGGGGGGTGTCGGGGCCCGCTCGCCTGTGAAGGCTTTCACAAGTTCACAAGGCCTGTCCCTGTCAGGTTGGCACGCTCCGTGGAGGGCAACAAGGGGGCGGACGAGGCCCGGCCGGGCCGGGCCCGCGCCCCCGTACGCCGGTCTGCCGTGCGGCCCGTGCCGCCCGTACCGCCCGTACCGGCTTAAGGGCATACGGGGCTACGGGCCGAGGTACTTCAGCAGCTCCTCGTGGAGCAGCCCGTTGGACGCCGCGGCGTTGCCGCTGTGCGGACCGGGCTCGCCGTCCAGGCCCGTGAACGACCCGCCGGCCTCCGCCACGATCGCCGCACACGCCGCCATGTCCCACAGCGACAGCTCCGGCTCTGCGCAGATGTCGACCGTCCCCTCGGCGACCATCATGTACGGCCAGAAGTCCCCGTAGCCCCGGCTGCGCCAGCAGTCGCGGGTCAGGTGCAGGAAGCCGTCGAGCCGGCCGCGCTCGTCCCAGCCGTGCAGCGAGGAGTACGCGAACGAGGCGTCCTCGATGTGCTGCACGCCGGACACCCGCAGCGGGCTCGCCTTCGCCAGGCTGCGGCCGGTGTACGCGCCGCCGCCCTGCACCGCCCACCAGCGGCGGCCGAGCGCCGGGGCCGACACCACGCCGACGACCGGCTGGTTGCCCTCCGGACCCGGGGCCATGAGCGCGATCAGCGTGGCCCAGACGGGGACCCCGCGCACATAGTTCTTGGTGCCGTCGATGGGGTCGATGATCCAGCGCCGCGGGCCGGTGCCGTCGGTGCCGTACTCCTCGCCCATCACGGCGTCGCGTGGCCGGGCGCGCCGCAGCGACGTGCGGATCAGCTCCTCCGCCGATCTGTCCGCCTCCGACACCGGAGTCAGGTCCGGCTTTGTCTCGACCTTCAGGTCGAGCGCCTTGAACCGCTCCATCGTCGTGGCGTCGGCGGCGTCCGCCAGGACGTGGGCGAGACGCAGATCATCATGAAAACCGGCCATGCAACGAACAGTAACCCCAAAGCTGCACCGCGAACCTTCGCCCGGACGCGTGGCGGGTCCCGGGACCCCCGTACGGACCCTTGACAGCACCTGGCGGTGCGTCAATTCTGTGCGCACGGTCGCCCTCTGGAGGCCACGATGCCTACAGCGCGAGAAGGACTCCTCGACGCCGCCTTCACGGCGCTCAGGAGCCGGCCCTGGGCGGGGGTGCGGATGGTCGACGTCGCCGCCTCGGCCGGAGTGTCCCGCCAGACTCTCTACAACGAGTTCGGCAGCAAGGAAGGCCTGGCCCAGGCCCTCGTCAGGCGCGAGGTCGACGGCTACCTCGCGGGCGTGGAGCGGACGCTGTCCGGGGCCGGCAGGTCCGGCGCCGACGCCGCCGGCCGGCTGCTCGCCCTGGTCGCCTGGACGCTGCGCGCGGCGCGCGGCAACCCGCTGGTGCGCGCCGCGCTCACCGGTTGCTGGGGCGAGCAGCTGCCGGCCCCGGCCCGGCACCCGCCCGCCCGGGGCGGGCCGCCGGGGGTGCGCCGTACGGAGCGGGACGCGCCCGTGGAGACGCCGGCCGAGCTGGTCGACAAGGTGCGTGACGGGGTACTGCGGGCGCTGGCGGAGCAGTTGCCCGGGGCGCCGGCCGAACGGCGCCGGGTCGGCGAGGCGGTGACCCGGCTGACGCTGTCGTACGTGGTCGCGCCCGCCGGGGGCGAGGACGTGGAGCGGATGATCCGCGGGCTGCTGCCGGTCAGTGGGCCGAGCCGGACAGCTGCAGGCCGATGACACCGACGATCACCAGCGTGATGGAGACGATCTTCAGCGCGGAGACCAGGTCGCCGAGGAAGACCATGCCGTAGATCGCGGTGCCCGCGGCACCGATGCCCGTCCACACCGCGTACGCCGGGCCGACGTCCAGCTTCTTCAGCGACAGCGTCAGCAGGCCGAAGCTGCCGAGCGCGAACACGCAGAAGGCGATCGTCGGCCAGAGCCGGGTGAACCCGTGGGAGAGCTTGAGGCAGACGGCGAAGCCGGTTTCCAGTATTCCGGCCACGACGACCAACAGCCACGCCATCGTGTCGTGCCTCCCGTTCGGTTGACGCTCCTGCGATTATGCCCAACGGGTCTCCGCGGACGCGACGGACCTGCCGCACTGCTTCGACCACCCTAGGCTGACACCTCGTCAGTCGCCCTCGCGGCGCTCGCGGGTGGCGAGCAGGCGGCGCAGCGAGGCCAGCCGGGCCGGGTCCGCGCGGCCCTCGGCGACCCAGGCGTCGAGCGCGCAGTCGGGCTCGTCGTGGCTGCAGTTGCGCGGGCAGTCCGCCGTGCCGGGCTCCAGGTCGGGGAAGGCGTGGATGACGCGGGACGGGTCGACGTGCGCCAGGCCGAACGACCGCACCCCGGGGGTGTCGATGGCCCAGCCCTTGTCGTCGGGCAGCGGCAGGGCGAGCGCGGACGTGGTGGTGTGCCGGCCGCGGCCGGTGACGACGTTCACCTCGCCGGTGGCCCGCTGGCGCGCCGGCACCAGCGCGTTGACCAGGGTGGTCTTGCCGACGCCGCTGTGGCCGACGAAGGCGGTGACCCGGTCGGCGAGCAGGTCCAGCACGCGGGCGGCGCCCTCGCCGGTGGCCAGCTCGTCGCGGTTGCAGGCGACGGCCCGTACGCCCAGCGGCGCGTACGACTCCAGCAGCTCGTCCGCGGGCGCCAGGTCCGACTTCGTCAGCATCAGCAGCGGGTCGAGCCCGCCGTCGTACGCCGCGACCAGGCAGCGGTCGACCAGCCGCGGCCGGGGCGGCGGGTCGGCGAGGGCGGTGACGATGGCCAGCTGGTCGGCGTTGGCCACCACCACGCGCTCGTACGGATCGTCGTCGTCCGCCGTCCGGCGCAGCACGGACGTGCGCTCCTCGACCCGGACGATGCGCGCCAGCGTCCCGGGGTCGCCGGAGACGTCCCCGACGACGGCGACCCGGTCGCCGACGACGACGCCCTTGCGGCCCAGCTCGCGGGCCTTCATGGCGGTGACCGTGCGCTGCTCGACCAGGCAGGTGATGCGGCCGCGGTCGATGGTCAGGACGAAGCCCTCGGCGGCGTCCGCGTGCTTGGGGCGATTGCGGCTGCGGGGCCGGCTGCCCCGGCGGTCCGGGCGTACGCGGACGTCGTCCTCGTCGGGGTTCTTGCCGTAGCGCCGCATCGCGCGGGTCAGTCTCTCCGGGTGGGGGCGGCGGGCGCGTCGGACGACCCGGCCGCGGGCCCGGCGTCGTCCCCGGCGAGCAGGCCGGCCCACATCCGGGGGAAGTCCGGCAGGGTCTTGGCGGTCGTCTCCACGTTCTCCACCCGCACATCCGGCACCGCCAAGCCCAGGACGGCGCCCGCGGTGGCCATGCGGTGGTCGTCGTAGGTGTGGAAGACGCCGCCGTGCAGCGGGCGGGGGCGGATCGCCAGGCCGTCCCCGGTCTCGGTGACCTCGCCGCCCAGCCCGTTGATCTCCGCGGTGAGGGCGGCGAGCCGGTCCGTCTCGTGCAACCGCAGGTGGCCGACGCCGCGCAGCCGGGACGGGGAGTCCGCCAGCGCCGCGACCGCCGCGATGCCGGGCGTCAGCTCGCCGACCTCGGACAGGTCGATGTCGATGCCGTGGACGATCCCGGCCGCGGAGCCGCCGGGAGAGCCGCCCGCGGAGCCGCCGGGGGTGCCGGAGAAGACCAGGTCCGTGCCCTCGGCGGTGGTCACCAGCTCGCAGGAGCCGCCCATCTCGGTGAAGATCTCGCGCAGCGCGTCCCCGGGCTGCGTGGTCTGCCGGGGCCAGTCGCGGATCGTCACCCGGCCGCCGGTGACGAGCGCCGCGGCCAGGAACGGCTGCGCGTTCGACAGGTCCGGCTCCACCGTCAGGTCCCGGCCGCGCAGGGCGCCCGGCGCCACCCGCCAGACGTTCGGCTCGCCGCCGTCCTCCGGCGTCTCCACCTCGGCGCCGGCCGCCCGCAGCATCTCCACCGTCATCCGGATGTGCGGCATCGAGGGCAGCCGGTCGCCCGTGTGCCGCAGCTCGACGCCCTTGTCGAAGCGCGGCGCGGACAGCAGCAGGGCGCTGACGAACTGCGAGGACGAGGAGGCGTCGACCTCGACCGGGCCGCCGCGCAGCCCGCCACCGCCGTACACCGTCAGCGGCAGCGCGCCGCGGCTGCCCCGCGCGGTGTCGTCGATCCGGGCGCCGAGGGCGCGCAGCGCGTCTATCACCCCGTGCAGCGGGCGCTCGTGGCTGCGCGGGTCCCCGTCGAAGCGGACCGGGCCGTCGGCGAGGGCCGCGACGGGCGGCAGGAAGCGCATCACCGTGCCCGCGTTGCCCACGTCCACCGAGGCGTCGCCGCGCAGCCCGCCGCCGGGGCTGACGCGCCACTCCTCGGCGCCGTCCGGGCCCGCGGCCTCCTCGATGCCGACGCCGAGGGCCCGCAGGCCCCCCGCCATCAGGGCGCTGTCGCGCGAGCGCAGCGGCCGGCGCAGCCGGCCGGGGCCGGCGCCGAGCGCGGCGAGCAGCAGCGCCCGGTTCGTGACCGACTTCGACCCGGGCACGGTGACGGCCGCGGTCACCGGGGCGGAGACGGACGGCGCGGGCCAGAGGCTGCTCTGCGAAGCGGTCATGGCACTCACCCTATGCGGGCCGGCCCGCCCCTCGCAGGGACGGGCCGCGGCCTGTGGACAACGGCGGGTTGTGGACACCGGGGATACCGGAGACACCGGCGGGGTCACCGGGCCCGGGCGGGCGCCGGTCGGGACGCTCCGGCGGACGTCAGAGGTCGAGCAGCCAGCGGCCGCCGCCGGCGAGGGCGCAGAGCGCGACCACGTAGAACAGCAGCACCCACAGCCCGGCGGGGGTGTGCGTCAGCCGGCCCAGCTGGTCGGCGTCGGACTGCGGCGCCTCGCCCCGGCGCCGCTTGCGCTGCAGTTCGAAGACCGGCCGCACCCCGCCGAGCAGCAGGAACCACACGGCCCCGTACGCGAACGCCGCCTGCACCTCCGGCTCGGTCAGCCAGGAGACGAGGAAGAACGCGGCGCCGGTCAGGACGACGGTCACCACCCCGTACGCGTTCCGGATCATCAGCAGCATCGCCGCCAGCAGGGCGATCGCGCCCCACAGCGCGGCCGTGATACGCCCGTCGGCCAGCAGCCAGGCGCCGGCCAGGCCGAGCAGCGGCGGGGCGGTGTAGCCGGAGGCGGCGGTCAGGATCATGCCGAGGCCGGAGGGCTTGCCGCGGCTGACGGTGAGGCCGGAGGTGTCCGAGTGCAGGCGTATGCCCTCCAGGCGGCGCCCGGTGAGCACGGCGACGAGGCCGTGGCCGCCCTCGTGCGCGATGGTGACGGCGTTGCGCGTCAGCCGCCACACGCCCCAGGGCATGACGGCGGCGAGCGCCACCAGTCCGGTCACCCCGACCAGCCACTCCGAGGGGTCGGGCTGCGTGCCGACGACGCGGTCCCACAGCTCGCCGAGGCTGGTGCCTTCCATCTGCCCTCCCGGTGCTCGGACGTGCAGGGTAGCCAAGGCGGTGTGTGCGGGCTGTCAGAGGGGCGTGGCAGTCTTGTCACCCATGTGCGGACGGTACGCGGCGAGCAGGAAACCCGAGGACCTCGTCGATCTCTTCGAGGTGGAGAAGTGGGACGCGGAGGAGACCCTCGCCCCCGACTACAACGTGGCGCCGACCAAGAACGTGTACGCGGTGCTGGAGCGCCCCGAGCGCGACTCCGACGACCCCCGGCCCGTCCGGCAGCTGCGGGCGCTGCGCTGGGGCCTCGTGCCGTCCTGGGCGAAGAATCCGGACCTGGGCGTGAAGATGATCAACGCCAGGGCGGAGACCGTGCACGAGAAGCCGGCCTACCGCCGGGCGTTCGCCTCGCGCCGCTGCCTGCTGCCGGCCGACGGCTACTTCGAGTGGCTGACGTTCAAGGGCGAGCGGCAGCTGGAGGAGCAGGGCCGGAAGAAGCGCCCCCGCAAACAGCCGTACTTCGTCACCCCGGCCGACGGCTCGGTCTTCGCGATGGCCGGGCTCTTCGAGTTCTGGCGGGACAAGACGCTGCCGGACGAGGACCCGCGCGCGTGGTGGGTGACGTGCACGGTGGTGACGACGGAGGCGGAGACCACGGAGCTGGCGGGCGGCCCGGCGGGCGAGTCCGGGCCGCACACCCTCGCCGAGATCCACCCCCGGATGCCGCTGATGCTCACCCCGGACCGCTGGGACGCCTGGCTCGACCCGGCCAGCAAGGACCCGGAGGCGCTGCGCGAGCTGCTGCGCCCGCCGCCCGCGGGGCTGCTGCGCGCGTTCCCGGTGTCGACGAAGGTGAGCGACGTGCGGAACGGCGGCGCGGAGCTGGTGGAGGAGATAACGGCGCCGGAGGAGGAGACGCTGTTCTAGCCGAACGGGCGCCGGCGGGTTCCGGTAGTGCGGGCGGCGGCCGGATGTCCCGGGGGCATCGGGGAGCGGGAAGCAGGCGCATGGTCGCGCGGATGCCGGGGACCGGCGTACGGGGCGCGTGTGCGCTCGGATTTCGCGGCCTGGCGGCCTGGCGGCCCGGTGCGCGTGCGCCGCGTACGGGGTACGGGCTTCACCGACGGAGGCGGACATGCCGTTCGGGGTCCGGCCGACCGGGCCGGCGGCTCGCCTAGATTGAGGCGCGTGAAGTCCACCACCGAGACCGTCGCCACCCCGCCCGGCGACGCCCGCATCACCTGGCACCGGGCCGCGCGCCCGCGGCTCGTGCTCGCCCTCGGGCACGGCGCCGGCGGCTCGCCTAGATTGAGGCGCGTGAAGTCCACCACCGAGACCGTCGCCACCCCGCCCGGCGACGCCCGCATCACCTGGCACCGGGCCGCGCGCCCGCGGCTCGTGCTCGCCCTCGGGCACGGCGCCGGCGGCTCGCCTAGATTGAGGCGCGTGAAGTCCACCACCGAGACCGTCGCCA
>NZ_BAAAPF010000293.1:0-8681 GCF_039531005.1 Streptomyces synnematoformans | reverse complement strand
CCGTGCGGGAGCGCCCCCGGACGCGGCGGTGCGCGTACGGGGACGGGGCGCGCCCGTCCCCGTACGGCCACGGCGCCCTCGCTCAGCCGCCCGGCGGCGCTGCCGCCCCGCCGCCCGCCGCGCTGCGCAGCAGCCGGCGCAGCTCCCGGGCCGCCCGGGGCGGCGACACGTCGCCCCGGTGTGCCACGGAGATCGTCCGGTGCAGCCCCGGCGCCGCGAACGCCGTCGTCACGAGCCCCGAGCGCGCCGCGACCATGCTCGGCACCACCGCCACCCCCAGCCCCGCCCGCACGAAGCCCAGCACCGCGTCCATCTCCCCGCCCACCACGCCGAACTCCGGCTCGAAGCCCGCCTCCCGGCACGCGGCGACCGTCAGCTCCCGCAGGTCGTACCCGTGCCGGAACATCGCCAGCGGCCGCCCCCGCAGGTCCGCGATGCGGATCCCGGCGCCGGTGCCGCCGTTCCCCGCGACCGGCGGTGCGTCCGGCGACGAGACCACGACCAGCTCCTCCCGCAGCAGCTCCGTCGTCGTCAGCGCCGGCGCCTGCCCCGCCAGCGGGGTGATCACCAGCGCGAGGTCCAGCTCGCCGGCCGCGAGGGTCCGCACCAGGTCCTGGGAGCCGTCCTCGTGCACGTGCAGCTCGATGCCCGGGTAGCGGGCGTGGAACGTGCGCAGCGCGTCCGGCACCAGGCTCGCGCAGAGGCTCGGCGTGGCGCCCAGCCGCACCCGGCCCCGCCGCAGCTGCGCGACCTCCTGGACCTCGCGGCGCGCGGTCTCGGCGTCGGCGAGGATGCGCCGCGCCAGCGGCAGCAGCGCCTCGCCGGCGTCGGTGAGGGTGATGTGCCCGCGGGCCCGGTGGAACAGCTCGGCGCCCAGCTCCCGCTCCAGCGCCCGTACGGACTGCGACAGCGACGGCTGGGCCACGTGCTCGCGCTCGGCGGCCCGGGTGAAGTGGCGGGTCTCGGCGACGGCGGCGACGTAGCGAAGCTGCTGCAGGTGCATGGGGCCCAGAGTAGGCCCGATGATAGGCAATGCCTATCGAAAGCAGCGAAATCATGTCTTGGACGGATGCCCCTCGTCCTCCCTACCGTCGCAGTCATGGCCCTGACCACGAAGTCGGCGTCGAAACCCACCGCCGGAAAGCCCGCCGCCGGAAAGCCCGCCGCGGAGTCGGCACGCCCGCGGCGGTACCCGCCGTCGCTCCCCGCCCTCCTCTGGCACTCCACCGTCGGCAAGAAGACCGTGCTGGCCGTCAGCGGGCTGATCATGCTCGCCTACCTCGTGGCCCACCTGGTCGGCAACCTCAAGATCTTCTTCGGCGCGGAGGAGTTCAACGACTACGGCCACTGGCTGCGCACCCTGGGCGGCCCGGTCCTCCACTACGAGTGGGCCCTGTGGCTGATCCGCGTCGTGCTGGTGGCCGCCGTCGTGCTGCACGGCGTGACCGCGTACCAGCTCAGCCGCCGCGACATCGCCGCCCGCCCGGTCGCGTACGTGCACAAGCGCCGCCGCACCAGCTACGCCACCCGCACCATGCGCTGGGGCGGCGTGATCCTGGGCCTCTTCGTCGTCTGGCACGTCCTCGACCTGACGACGCTCACCGTGAACGAGAACGCCCAGAGCGGCCACCCGTACGAGAACACCGTCGCCACCTTCTCCACCTGGTACGGCAACGTCATCTACATCACCGCGATGCTCGCCCTGGGCCTGCACCTGCGGCACGGCTTCTGGAGCGCCGTGCAGACCCTCGGCGCCGCGGGCCCGGCCCGCGCACGGGCCCTCAAGGCCGTCACCGACACCTCTGCGCTGCTGCTGACCTGCGGCTTCATCTCCATCCCCGTGGCCGTCATGACGGGAGTCGTGAACTGAAGATGTCACCGAAGACGTCACCCGCATACGCGCACTACACCGAGGGCGAGCCCGTCGCCGACGCCGCCGCCCCGCCCGGCGACATCGCCGAGCGCTGGGACCGCCGCCGCTTCACCGCCCGGCTGGTCAACCCCGCCAACCGCCGCCGCTACACCGTCATCGTCGTCGGCACCGGCCTCGCCGGCGGCGCGGCCGGCGCCACGCTCGCGGAGCAGGGCTACCGCGTCGTCCAGTTCTGCTACCAGGACTCCCCGCGCCGCGCCCACTCCATCGCCGCCCAGGGCGGCATCAACGCCGCCAAGAACTACCGCAACGACGGCGACTCCGTACACCGGCTGTTCTACGACACCGTCAAGGGCGGCGACTTCCGCGCCCGCGAGTCCAACGTGCGCCGCCTCGCGCAGGTGTCGGTCGAGATCATCGACCAGTGCGTCGCGCAGGGCGTGCCCTTCGCCCGCGAGTACGGCGGCCTGCTCGACACCCGCTCCTTCGGCGGCGTCCAGGTCTCCCGCACCTTCTACGCCCGCGGCCAGACCGGCCAGCAGCTCCTCCTCGGCGCGTACCAGGCGCTGTCCCGGCAGATCGACGCCGGCAACGTCGAGATGCACGCCCGCACCGAGATGCTCGACCTGGTCGTGGTCGACGGCCGGGCCCGCGGCATCGTCGCCCGCGACCTGGTCACCGGCCGGATCGAGACCCACCTCGCCGACGCCGTCGTCCTGGCCACCGGCGGCTACGGCAACGTCTTCCACCTCTCCACCAACGCCAAGAACTCCAACGCCACCGCCGTCTGGCGGGCCCACCGCCGCGGCGCCTACTTCGCCAACCCCTGCTTCACCCAGATCCACCCCACCTGCATCCCGCGCTCCGGCGACCACCAGTCGAAGCTGACGCTGATGAGCGAGTCGCTGCGCAACGACGGCCGCATCTGGGTGCCCAGGGCGCACGGCGACGCCCGCCCCCCGCACGCGATCCCCGAGGACGAACGCGACTACTACCTGGAGCGCCTCTACCCCTCCTTCGGCAACCTCGTGCCCCGCGACATCGCCTCGCGCGCCGCGAAGAACGTCTGCGACGAGGGCCGCGGCGTCGGCCCCGGCGGGCAGGGCGTGTACCTCGACTTCGCCGACGCCGTCCGGCGGATGGGGCGCGCCGCGGTCGAGGAGCGGTACGGCAACCTCTTCGAGATGTACGAGCGGATCACCGCGGAGGACCCGTACGGGGTGCCCATGCGCATCTACCCGGCGATCCACTACACGATGGGCGGGCTGTGGGTCGACTACGACCTGCAGACCACCGTCCCCGGCCTCTTCGCCGTCGGCGAGGCGAACTTCTCCGACCACGGCGCCAACCGCCTCGGCGCCTCCGCCCTCATGCAGGGCCTGGCCGACGGCTACTTCATCCTCCCCGCCACCCTCGGCGACTTCCTCGCCCGCCACCGCCCCGAGCAGGTCTCCCCCGACCACCCGGCGATCGCCGAGGCCGTCGCGGACACCGAGGACCGGCTGAACCTGCTCCTCGCCGTCGACGGCGACCGCACCCCCGACTCCTTCCACCGCGAGCTGGGCGAGCTGCTGTGGGACGAGTGCGGCATGGCCCGTACGGAGCCGGGGCTGCGCAAGGCGCTGGAGCGGATCCCGGCGCTGCGCGACGAGTTCTGGCGCCGGGTCAGGGTGCCGGGCAGCGGCGCGGAGCTGAACCAGTCGCTGGAGAAGGCCAACCGCATCGCGGACTACCTGGAGCTGGCCGAGCTGATGTGCCTCGACGCGCTGCACCGCGCGGAGTCGTGCGGCGGCCACTTCCGCGAGGAGAGCCAGACGCCGGACGGCGAGGCGGCGCGCGACGACGAGCACTTCTCGTACGCGGCGGCCTGGGAGTTCACCGCCACCGGCACCGCCCCGGTCCTCCACCGCGAGGACCTGGAGTTCGAGTACGTCATCCCCACGCAACGGAGCTATCAGTGAAGGTGACCCTGCGGGTCTGGCGGCAGCCGGGCCCCGACGCGACCGGCGGGATGGTCCCGTACGAGGTCGACGGCGTCACGCCGGAGATGTCGTTCCTGGAGGTGCTGGACACCCTCAACGAGCGGCTGATCCTCGCCGGCGACGAGCCCGTGGCCTTCGACCACGACTGCCGCGAGGGCATTTGCGGCGCGTGCGGGGTGGTCATCAACGGCCGGGCGCACGGCCCGGAGCGCACGACGGCGTGCCAACTGCACATGCGGGCGTTCGCGGACGGCGACGTCATCGATGTGGAGCCGTGGCGCGCGTCGGCGTTCCCGGTGGTGAAGGACCTGGTCGTGGACCGCTCGGCGTTCGACCGCATCATCGGCGCCGGCGGCTACATCACCGCCCCCACCGGCAGCGCCCCCGACGCCCACGCCACTCCGGTCCCCAAGCCGGCGGCGGAGACCGCCTTCGAGCACGCGGAGTGCATCGGCTGCGGCGCCTGCGTGGCGGCCTGCCCCAACGGCTCGGCGATGCTCTTCACCGCCGCGAAGGTCGTCCACCTGAACACCCTGCCGCAGGGCGCGCCGGAACGGGAGTCGCGGGTGCTGGACATGGTCGGCCAGATGGACGCGGAGGGCTTCGGCGGCTGCACGAACACCGGCGAGTGCGCGGTGGCCTGCCCGAAGGGCATCCCGCTGGCGGCGATCTCGTCCCTGAACCGCGAGTTCCTGCGGGCGGCGAGGAAGTCGGCGTAGCCGGACATCGATGTGACTTCTGGTGACGGCGGAGTCACCGTCTGCGTTACGCTCAGGGGGCACGTCGGTGTCGCCTGGGGGTTGCACGCATGGTTGCGAGAGAGCGCGAGTTGAAGCCGGACCGTTCCGCCCGCGATCTGTACGGGGCGGACATGCGCCGGTACCGGAAGAACGCCGGGATGACGCTGGAGGCGCTGTCCGGGGTGGTGAGGTACAGCAGGACCCACCTGGCGAGGATCGAGACGGCTGAGGCGGTCCCGCCGCCGGATCTCAGCGCCAGACTGGACGCCTGCTTCGGCACGGACGGGCACTTCGGGCGCCTGTACCGCCTCGCCAGGCGGGAGGGTCATCCGGATCAGTACCGGCGCCGGATGGAGCTGGAAGAGCGGGCCGTCAGCATCATCGAGTACGCCCCGTTCGTGGTCCCCGGCCTCCTGCAGACCGAGCGCTACGCGAGAGCGATCTTCAATGTCGGCAATCCGTCGGCGCCCGCCGAGTCGGTCGACGACCTCGTGACCGCCCGCCTCAGCAGGCAGGCCATCCTCAAGGGAGCAAAGCCCGCCCGGCTGTCGGTGGTCCTCGAAGAGTCCGCGATCACCCGGACCATCGGCGGTCCGGAGGTGATGCACGAGCAACTCCGGTCGCTGCTCCCGTGGGTCGAGGGCCCGACGAGTCTCCTCCAGGTGCTGCCGCACACGCACGGAGCACACTCGCTGATGGGCGGGATGCTGGCGCTCTCCACCCTGGACAACGGCACCACGGTGGCCTACGAAGAGAGCATCACGACCGGCCGCTTGATCGAAGATCCCGAAACCGTTCGCAGGTGCACCCAGGCATGCGATGTACTACGTGCCTACGCACGATCGCCTGCCGAGACTGCGGAGTTCATTCGGTCCGTTCTGGAGGAACTTCCCCATGAGCACCACCCCTGACCTGTCCCGCGCCCAGTGGGTCAAGTCCAGCTACAGCAACAGCAACGGCGGCGCCTGCATCGAGTGGGCGCCCGGCTTCGCCGCAGCGGGCGCCGTGCCCGTCCGGGACTCCAAGGACCCGGACGGTCCCGCCCTCACCTTCACGGCCGAGGCGTGGCGGGCGTTCGTCGCCGACGTGAAGACCGGCGCCTTCCCCACCGCCTAGCCCCGATCCCCCTGTCGGCGCCGTCCGTGTGGACGTCGCGGGCCGCGTGGCCTTTACTGCTGCGCATGGACACGTTGAACGCTGCCGTACTCGGCCCCGGCGGGGTGGGCGGGCTGCTCGCCGGGCTGCTGGCGCGGGCCGGGCACCGGGTGACCTGCCTGGCCGGCGCCAAGACCGCGAGCGCCCTGCGGTCCGGCGGGATCACCGTCAACAGCAGGCAGTTCGGGGACTTCGCCACGAACGTGACCGGCGACACCGAGCTGCGCACGCCGGTGGACCTGTGCGTCGTCGCCGTCAAGGCCACCGCCTTCGCCGCCGCGCTGGACCGGGTGCCGCCCGCGGCGCTCGGCGACGGGCTCGTGGTGCCGCTGCTCAACGGCGTCGACCACATGGCCGCGCTGCGCGAGCGCTACCGGCCGGAGCAGGTCGCCGCCGGCACGATCACCGTGGAGTCCACCCGGGTCGCCCCCGGGCTCATCGAGCACGGCAGCCCGTTCACGAAGATCTCGCTCGCCTCCGCCACGGCGCCGCGGGAGCGGCTGGAGGCGGTCGCGCGGGCGCTGGCCGACGCCGGTGCGGAGACGCAGGTGCTCGGCGACGAGGCGAGCGTCCTGTGGACGAAGATGGCGTTCCTCGCCCCCATGGCGCTGCTCACCACCCGCCACGGCCTGCCCGTCGGCGGCGTGCGGACCGGTCACCGGGACGAGATGCTGGCGCTGCTGGCGGAGACCGCCGCGGTGGCGCGCGCCTGCGGGGCGCGGGTGGACGCGGGGGCGGTCGCGGCGATGTACGACACGTTCCCGGCCCGTACGAAGTCCTCGATGCTCCGCGACGCCGAAGCGGGCCGCCCCCTCGAACTCGACGCCATCGGCGGCGCCCTGCTGCGCGGCGCCCGCGCCCACGGCATCCCGGCACCGGTGGCGGAGCGGCTGGTCGCGGAGATCGGCGCCCGGGCGGGCGCGTAGCGCGCGGCGGGCCGGAGGGCCGCCGCGCCGAAGTGCCGGGGGCCGCCCGCCCGTTCACCGGCCGGCCCGTCTCCGTCTACGACCAGTAAAGACGCCCGTCCTCGTGGGCGGACCCTTCACAACACTTCTTTGAGCTGTTAGCCTCGCAGCGCGGCATGGGAGCGCTCCCATAGTCGCGACCTTCAACGCACGGCCGCCGCCGGACGGGACGCCGGCGAGGCCGACTGGCACGCACGCACCACCGCACGGGACGCGCGAAAGGAAGGTCCACAATTGACATGTACTCGTCAGTAACGCGTCCTCACGGCACACCCCCCGCATCCCCCCACCACCCCCCCACATCCAACGCCCCCCACAGGCGTGGAAGGAGAGCCGATGAGAAAGTCACGCAAACGTGTCGCGGGAGTCAGCGCGGCGGCGCTGGCCGGCGCCGGCGCCCTGCTGGCCACCTCGCTGTCCGCACCCCCCGCGGCGGCCGACGTCGCGGCCCCGGGTGACAACCCGTACGAGGGCAGCCAGCTGTACGTGAACCCCGACTGGCAGGCCTCGGCCACCGAGGCCGGCGGCGCGGCCATCGCCGACACCCCCACCGCCGTGTGGCTCGACAGCATCGACGCGATCACCAGCGGCTCCGACGGCAACAACAACATGGGCCTGCGCGAGCACATGGACGAGGCGCTGGCGCAGGGCGCCGACGCCATCCAGATCGTCACGTACAACCTGCCCGGCCGGGACTGCGCCGCGCTCGCCTCCCGGGGCGAGCTGGAACCGGACCAGATCGACGAGTACAAGACCGACTTCATCGACCCGATCGACGCGATCCTTGAGGACCCGGCGTACGCCGACCTCAAGGTCATCAACATCGTCGAGATCGACTCGCTGCCCAACCTCATCACCAACGTGGGCGACCGGGAGACCGCGACGCCCGAGTGCGACGAGATGAAGGCCAACGGCAACTACGTCAAGGGCGTCGGCTACAACCTCGGCGCACTCGGCGACAACGGCAACGTCTACAACTACATCGACATCGGCCACCACGGCTGGATCGGCTGGGACAACAACTTCCAGGCGACCGCCGACGTGCTCTACGAGGCCGCCAACGCCGAGGGCGCCTCGCCCGAGGACGTCACCGGCTTCGCCGCCAACACCGCGAACTACGGCGCCACCGAGGAGCCGTACTTCTCGATCGACGACGTGGCCGGCGACGGGCCCATCCGCGAGGGGAACAGCTCGTGGGTGGACTGGAACCGTTACGTGGACGAGCTGTCCTTCGCGCAGGCGTTCGTGACGGAGGCGGCCACCGCCGCCGGCTTCCCGTCCGGCCTGGGCGCGATCATCGACACCTCGCGCAACGGCTGGGGCGGCCCCGAGCGGCCCACCGGCCCCGGTGACATCTCCGGGCCCGGTGAGGACTACGTCAACGACAGCCGCACCGACCGCCGGATCCACCTCGGCAACTGGTGCAACCAGGCCGGAGCCGGCCTCGGCGAGCGGCCGACCGCTTCCCCGGAGCCCAACATCCACGCCTACGCCTGGATCAAGCCCCCGGGTGAGTCGGACGGTGCCAGCGAGGAGATTCCGGACGACGACAAGGGCTTCGACCGGATGTGTGACCCGACGTACGAGGGCAACGCGCGCAACCAGTACAACATGTCGGGCGCCCTCGACGGCGCGCCGACCTCCGGCCACTGGTTCCAGGCCCAGTTCGAGGAGCTGATGGCCAACGCCAACCCGCCGGTGAACTAGCACACGCGGGTTCCCCCCACCCTCCGCCGCCGGCCGCCGGATCCCGGCGGCCTCGCGGCCCGGTGGCGGCCCCCGGGACGGCCGCCACCGGGCATCCACCGGGCACGCACGGTTCGCCGCGGGCCGCCCGGGTTCCCGGATCACCGGCCCCCGCCCGCGGCCACCCCCCGCAGCCGCGCACCTCGCACCTCCACCCCCCCGACCCTCCCCGGACACCGCCCGCCCGCGGGCGGAGCAGACGACACCGCCGGCACCGCGC
>NZ_BAAAPF010000292.1:0-8779 GCF_039531005.1 Streptomyces synnematoformans | reverse complement strand
CGAGTGCCGCGAGCAGCGCGGCGGCCCGTGCGGCTGGCCGGGCGGCGGGCGGCGGGTTCTCCCGGGTCACGGCCGGAAGCTACTCAACGCCGCGCCGGACTACGCTCGGTGCCGTCCTAATCCACCCGCGGGTGTGGTCCGCGACCCACCCGCGTCGCACACACGCTCGTTCCTCGTGCTTAGGTTCGATTTTCTGCCGCCCCGCTCGGCGGCCGCCGCGGCCGCGTGGTACTTCTGGTCTCCGGGGGAGCGCGTCGGCGCGGAGGGCCGCGGGGGCGCGCGGACCGGCCGACCAGCCGGCGTGCACCGGTGGCCCGGTGTGCGCCGACGAGCAGGGACTGGGGGCACGATGGCGGCGAACCCGGCCAGCGCGGGCCGCCTGCTGCACCTCATCCGCACCGGCGAGGCGCCCACCCGGGGCGAGCTGCAGCAGGCCACCGGGCTGTCCCGGTCCACCGTGGGGCTCCGCCTCGACCAGCTGTTCCGGGCCGGCTGGATCCGCGAGGTGGCCGGCACCTCCACCGGCGGACGGCCCTCCGCGCGGCTGGAGTTCGACGACCGGCACGCCGTCGTCCTCGCCGCCGACCTGGAGACCCGGCACGGCCGCGCCGCGGTGCTCGACCTGGCCGGCGAGGTGCTGGCCGAGCGGACCGGCCCGCTGGTGATCGGCGACGGGCCGGAAGCGGTGCTGGAGGAGGTGTGCCGCTGGTTCGGCCCGCTGCTGGCGGAGGCGGGCGAGACCGCGGCCCGGGTCTGCGGCATCGGGCTGTCCGTGCCCGGGCCCGTCGATTTCGCCGCCGGCCGCGTCGTGGAGCCGCCGATCATGCCCGGCTGGGACGGGTACGCCATCCCCGCGCGGCTGCGGCGCACGTTCGCCGCCCGGCTGGGCGGCGCCCCCGACGTCCCCGTGCTCGTCGACAACGACGCCAACCTGATGGCGTACGGGGAACAACGCGCCGGCTTCCCCGGCTGCACGGCCTTCCTGCTCGTCAAGGCGTCCACCGGCATCGGAGCCGGGGTCGTCGTGGACGGCGGCATCTACCGCGGCATCGACGGCGGCGCCGGCGACATCGGGCACATCCGCCTGCCCGGCAACCCGGAGGCGCTGTGCCGCTGCGGCGCGTACGGCTGCCTGGCCGCCGTCGCCAGCGGACACGCGGTCGCCGCCCGCCTCGACGGCCTCGGCGTGCCCGCGACGTCCGGCTCCGACGTGCGCGACCACCTGGCCGCCGGGCACCCGCAGGCGGTGCGGCTGGCCCGGGAGGCGGGCCAGCGGGTGGGCGAGGTGCTGGTCACGGTCGTCACGCTGCTCAACCCCGGGGTGCTGATGATCGCCGGCGAGCTGGCCTCCGTGCCGTTCCTGACCGGCGTGCGCGAACTGCTGTACCGGCGGGCGATGCCGCGGACCACGGCGCACCTCGACGTGGTCACCGCCCGGCTCGGGGACCGCTCAGCCCTGTTCGGCGCCGCCGCCATGGTCGTGGACGACCTCTACGCCCCCGACCGCGCCGACGCCCGGCTCGCCGCCGCCGAAGCCGCCGCAACCGGCACCGCGACCGACACCGCAGCGGGCGGCGCGGCCGCCGGCCACCCCCGTTGACCGTTCCGCGGGCCCGCGCCCGTACGCTGGCCGCCGCGAACGTCAGGAGGGTCACGTGCCGGCAGTCATCGTCTTCGACCTGGAGTTCACCACGTGGCCGGGAGCGCAGGAGCGGGACTGGTCGGCGCCCGGCGAGCTGCGGGAGATCGTGCAGATCGGCGCCCTGCGGCTGGACGCGGACCTCGCGGTGACCGACGCGTTCGAGACCCTGGTCCGGCCCGTCGCCAACCCGCACCTGTCCCCGTACTTCACCGAACTCACCGGCATCGACCAGGAGGCCGTCGACCGCGAGGGCCGCGCACCCGCCGCGGCGCTCGGCGACTTCCTCGGCTTCTGCAAGGGCTGCTCGGTGCTCTCGTACGGCAACGACATGATCGTGCTCGGCGAGAACGTCGGCTGGGCCCGGGCCCGCGGGGAGCAGGTCGCGAACGGCTTCCTGCACAACGGCTTCCTCAACGTCCGCCCCTGGCTCAACACCCTCGCGCCCGAGACCGCCGGCGCCAACGTCGGCCGGCTGTGGCAGGTCCTCGGCCTGCCGAAGCCCGCCGCGGGCGCCGAGCACTCGGCGCTCTTCGACTGCCACTCCTTCGCCGCGGCGCTCCGGCACCTGCGCGCCGCGGGCGCCACGCTCCCCGCCGGCTGTCCGTAGGGCCCGGCCGGCCGGGCGTACGGCCCCGGGGACCCCGGCCGTACGCTCCCCCCATGAGACCACTGAGAGCGAAGGACATCACCGGGGTCTGGGGGACGCTGCTGCTGCCGCTGGACGGCGGCGACGCGATCGACCGGTCCCGGCTGGCCGGGCAGTTGGACGCGCTGCTGGCCGCGGGCCTGCACGGGATCTACGCGCACGGCACCGCCGGCGAGTTCCACACGCTGACCGAGGACGAGTTCGACGGCGTCAACGAGCTACTCGCCGAGCGGTGCACGGCCGCGGGCGTGCCGTTCCAGATCGGCGCCTCGCACCCGGTGGCGCAGACCGCGCTCGCGCGGGCGCGGCGGGCCCGCGAACTGGCCCCCGGCGCCCTGCAGGTGATCCTGCCGGACTGGCTGCCGCTCGCGGACGACGAGGCCGTCGCCTTCCTCGCCCGGGTCGCCGAGGCCGCCGACCCGGTGCCGCTGGTGCTCTACAACCCGCCGCACGCCAAGACCGCGGTCTCGCCCGCGCTGCTCGGCCGGCTGCTGGACGAGGTGCCCGCGCTCGTCGGGCTCAAGACCGCGGGCGGCGACGACGCCTGGTACGCGGCGGTGCGCCCGCACACCGCCCGCTGCTCCGTCTTCGTGCCCGGCCACCTGCTGGCCTCCGGCGTCGCCCGGGGTGCGCACGGCAGCTACTCCAACGTCGCCGCGCTCGCCCCGGCCGGCTCGGTCCGCTGGTACGAGTCGATGCACTCCGACCCGGCCGCCGCGCTCGACGTGCAGCACCGGCTGGCCGAGCTGTTCCGCCGGCACATCGCGCCGCTGCAGGCCCGCGGCCTGTCGAACCCCGCGCTGGACAAGTTCCTCGCCGCCGTGGGCGGGTGGGCCGACACGGGCGTGCGCACCCGGTGGCCGGCCGCCGCCGCCCCCGAGGAGGCGGTGCTCCCCGCCCGCCGCGACGCCCACGCCCTGGTGCCGGAACTTTTTTCTCTGGGATGACAAAGCATGGACAGGACCGGACGAAGTCTTTAGGCTCGGCGCCGCACCCGCCCGGAATCCGCAGGTTCTTCCCGCCCTCTTTCGCGTCTGGAGGAACGAATGTCCGCACGGCTGTATCAGCGTGTCCGCAGACGGCTGGCCCCGGTGCTCGCCGCGGCCTTCCTCGTCGGCGGCTTCTGGGCCGCACCCGCCGGCGCCGACCCCGCGCCCGATCCCGAGCGGGCCCCCGGCCCGCAGAACCAGCCCTTCGCCGAACTCCCGCCGCAGGAGCCCGGCGTGACGCTGCGCACGTACGACGTGCAGGTCCCCCTGGAGGAGATCTGCGCGCTCAAGCCCGCGCAGACGCCGAACGTCGACAAGCTCATGCCGCAGATCGACTTCTCGACCGCCGAGGACTTCGGCTTCGAGGACAACTTCGTCTCGCACACCATCGCCAACGTCAACGTGCCCCGGGACGGCACGTACACCTTCCGCCTCACCAGCGACGACGGCGCACGGCTGCTCATCGACAACCAGGTCGTCATCGACCACGACGGGCTGCACGGCACCGATCCGCCCAAGGACGGCACCGTCGAGCTGACCGCCGGCTACCACTCACTGTTCATCGAGCACTTCGAGCGCGGCGGCGGCCAGCAGGTCACCCTGGGCTGGCAGCCCCCGGGCGACGACGGCTTCACCACCGTGCCGAACTCGGTGCTCAGCACCGACGCCGGCGTCGTCCGCGTCACCGCGCCGGGCCGCAAGGAGTGCGAGGGCTTCACCGACTCGCCCGGCGACGGCCTGCCGCTGAACGGGGTCCATCCCGACTTCGAGCTGACCGACCTGCGTCCCGAGGGCTTCGAGCCGCAGGTCTCCGCGATGGACTGGCTGCCCGACGGCCGGCTCGCGGTGACCACCTGGGGCGGCACCGACAACGTCGCCGGCGAGGTCTACCTCCTCGACAACGTCACCGGCGACACCTCGCCCGGGCAGGTGACCGTGGAGAAGGTCGCCGAGGGCCTGAAGGAGCCGCAGGGCATCAAGTACGTCGACGGCGACCTGTACGTCTCGCAGAAGCACGAGCTGACGCGGCTGAAGGACACCGACGGCGACGACGTCACCGACGCGTACGAGACCGTCGCCACCTGGCCGTTCAGCGACAACTTCCACGAGTTCGCCTTCGGCCTGCTCTACCGGAAGGGCCACTTCTACCTGAACCTCTCCGTCGCCATCAACTACGGCGGGGCCACCACCGACCCGCAGCCCTCCGAGAACCGCGGCACCACCATCAAGGTCAACCGCAAGACCGGCAAGGTCTCGTACGTCGCCGGCGGTCTGCGCACCCCCAACGGCATCGGCTGGGGGCCGAAGGACGACCTGTTCGTCCTCGACAACCAGGGCGGCTGGCTGCCGTCGTCGAAGCTCCTGCACGTCAAGCAGGACCGCTTCTTCAACCACTACACCAACCCCGACGGGCCGTTCGACGACCAGCCCGTCACCCAGCCCGTGCTCTGGCTGCCGCAGAACGAGATCGCCAACTCGCCGAGCACGCCGCTGTACCTGGAGAAGGGCACCTTCGCCGGCCAGCTCCTCTTCGGCGACGTCACCTACGGCGGCATCCAGCGGGCCGACCTGGAGAAGGTCGGCGGCGCCTACCAGGGCGCGGTCTTCCGCATGACCCAGGGCCTGGAGGCCGGCGTCAACCGCATCAGCATGGGCCCCGACGGCGCCATCTACGCCGGCGGCCTGGGCGCCGGCGGCAACTGGGGCCAGCCCGGCAAGCTGACCCACGGGCTGCAGAAGCTGACGCCGAGCGGGAACGACGCCTTCGACATCGTCTCGATGGACGCCACCTCGACCGGCTTCGAGATGCGCTACACCAAGCCGCTGTCGCAGGAGACCGCCGACACCCTCGCCGAGCGCTACTCGGTCACCCAGTGGCGCTACGTCCCCACCGCCGACTACGGCGGCCCGAAGGTGGACGAGGAGGTGCTGCCGGTGACCTCCGCGGAGCTGTCGGACGACCGGAAGACCGTCACCCTGCAGATCCCGGGCCTCAAGCCCGGCCACGTGGTGCACGTGCGCTCCCCGCGCCCGTTCACCGCCGAGGGCGGCGCCGGGCTGTGGAGCACCGAGGCGTGGTACACGCTGAACAACATCCCCGGCGCCGAGGAGCGCGTGCCCACCGCGTACGAGGCCGAGGAGGCCCGGCTCGCCGGCGGCGCGAGCCTCGCCACCGACCACGAGGCCTACTCCGGCCGCGGCTTCGTCGCCGGCTACGGCACCGAGGGCGCGTCCACCACGTTCGACGTCACGACCCGGAAGGGAGGCTCGTACGACGTCGGACTGCGCTACTCCAACGGCCCGAACCCCTTCACCGGCACCAAGACGGTCAGCATGTACGTCAACGGCGAGAAGGTGAAGCAGACGCAGCTGGCGTCCACCGGCACCTGGGAGGAGTGGTCCAGTCAGACCGAGCAGGTCACCCTGCGGGCCGGCCGCAACACGATCGCCTACGTCAACGAGGAGGACGACACCGGCCACGTCAACCTCGACATGGTCACCGTCCACCGCAGCGGCGAGCCCGTCACGCTCTTCGACGGCGCGGACCGCTCCGCCTTCCAGCACGTGGACGGCAGAACGCCCGAGTGGCCGCTGCTCGACGGCGAGGCCATGGAGGTCTGCTGCGGCGACATCCGCACCAAGCACGCGTACCGGGACTTCAAGCTGCACGTGGAGTTCTGGCTGCCCGAGCTGCCGCCGGACGTCACCGGGCAGGACCGCGCCAACAGCGGCGTGTACCTGCAGGAGCGGTACGAGGTCCAGATCCTCGACTCGTACGGCAAGGACCCGCTGGCGAACGACGACGCCGCCGCCATCTACAAGAAGAAGGCGGCCGACGTGAACGCGGCGAAGCCGCCGGGGACCTGGCAGACGTACGACATCACCTTCCGCGCGGCGCGCTTCGACGCCGACGGCGACAAGACCGAGGACGCGCGCATCTCGGTGGTGTGGAACGGCGTCAAGGTGCACGACGACGTCGCCGTCGACGGTCCCACCGGGGCCGGCAAGCCGGAGACGCCGGCGGCCGGCGCCATCCGGCTGCAGGACCACGGCAACCCCGTCCGCTACCGCAACATCACCGTCCAGCCCCTGTGACCCGGCGGTGAAGCCCCCCGGCCCCGGAGCCCGACGGCTCCGGGGCCGGTTCGCGTCCGGCGCCGCCGCCGTCCGGCAGGCGGCGACCAAAGTCGTACCCGCCGCCGGGCTCCGCAGACCTTCGGCCGATCCCCGCCGCACCCCGCGTCCGTAGCGTCGCCGGGGACGGCAGGAAGGACGACCGACGATGGATTCCGGAGCACCCGCGATGTCCCGTGACGACCGCCGCGGCGGCGACCCCGACGGCGACCGCCCCGCCAAGCCCCCCGCCGCCACGGTGGGCCCCGGCGTGGTGTACCGCCTGCTGCTGCTCGCCGGCCTCCCCGCGCTCGGCGTGCTCCTCGGCTGGCTCGTCCCGCACGTCGCGGACCGGGTCGCGGGACTGCGCTGGGCGCCCATGCAGGGCCCGTTCGAGCTGGTGGCCTCCTTCGACGACGGCTGGACCGCGGTCGCCGGCCCCGTGACCGGGCTGGTGCTGGGGCTGGGCGGCGGGCTCCTCGGGTACGCGCTGGCGATGCGCGTGACCTTCGAGGGCGACACCGTACGGATCGCCAAGGACGGCGAGTCCCGCATCCTGGCCCGCGCCGAGGTCGCCGCCGTCTTCCTCGACAAGGACCGGCTGGTCGTCCTCGACTCCGCCGCCCGCCAGGTGGTGCGCCAGCGGTCGGATCTGGAGCCCGGCGACCTCGACCGGGCGTTCACCGCGCACGGCTACCGGTGGCTGCACGAGGACCCGTACGCCGGCTGCTACCACCGCTGGGTGCGGGACTCCGCGGAGCTGTCCGCGGCGGCGAACGCCGTGCTGAAGGCCCGCGAGCACGCGCTGCGGAAGAAGAACGCCACCGACGCGGAGGAACTGCGCGACGAGGCGCAGCGCCTCGGCTACGTGGTCCGCGAGGAGGGCACGCGGCAGTACTGGCGCCCGCTGCGCCCCGGGGCCGCGGACGGCTGACCGCGCGCCGCGCGCGGCCCGGCCGCCCCGCCGCCGCACGCGTCAGCCGAGGCCGGGCAGCGCCGCGAGGCGGCGGTGGTCGGCGGGGGAGTCGCGGCGGTCGAGCCGGGTCTCCAGCAGCCGCCGGGCGGCGTCGCACCGGCCGCCCGACACCAGCGCGAACAGCAGCGTCTCCTCCACCACCTCGCGCTGCGCCGCGCTGCCGCCCACCTTGCGCAGCACCGGCCGGACGGCCTCCAGTCGCGCCACCGCGTCCGGCCAGCGCTCCTCAAGCACCGCCTCCAGCGCCTCGCACAGCGGCGCCACGACCTCGCGCTGCACCGGGTCCGCGCCCGCGGCGTGCGTCCGCAGCCGGCGCAGCGCCGGCAGGTCGCCCGCGGCCGTCAGCGCCACCGCGCTGTGCATCGCGGTGAACGGCGTCGCCGGCCGCTCCACGACCTCCCGCGCGACCGCCGCCAGCACGCCCTCCACCGGCTGCTCACCGGTCCAGCACCCCGACATCCTGGCGCGCCACAGCAGCGACCCCGAGTCCACCAGCGCCCGCACTCCGCGCACCCGTCCCGGCGCCAGCTGCGCGAACCAGCGCCGCCGCACCGCGTCCGGGTCGTCGAGCGCCAGCTCGTGGAGCGCGACGTGCCAGGAGAAGTGCGCCCGGTGCGTGGCGCCGCGGCCCTGGTCGCCGATCCAGCCGTCCAGCCAGTCGCGCCCGCGCTCGTGGGCCCCGGTCTCGTAGTGGACGTGGGCGAGCGCGTGCACCGCGTGGCCCGCGGCCGGCTCCACGGCCAGCGCCCGGCGGGCCAGCTCCGCGGCCTCCCCGAAGCGGCCGTCGTCCTGGCGCATGAAGGCCAGCAGCGAGGTGTGGAACCAGTGCCCCTCGTACGCGGGCGCGGTGCGCTCCACCAGCCGCCGGGCCATCGCGCCGTCGAGGTCGGTGACGCCGGAGAAGGCGATGGTCGGCACGGCGACGCTGAGCGCCAGCGCGTCGCCCGGGTACGCGGCCAGATGCCGGGTCAGCGCCGTGTCGGCGGCCGAGTCGGCGGTGCCGGCGATCCGGCGGGTGACGACCTCCACGAAGGCCCGTTCGCGGTCGTCCGCGCGCTCGCGCGCGGCCCGCTGGGCGTCGGCCAGCGCCCGCGGCACGTCGACCTCGGCGCCGCACTCGTGCCCGACGAGCGCGAGCGCGGCGTGCCCCAGCGCGAAGCCGGGGTCCAGCTCCACGGCGCGGGCGAAGGCGGTCTCGGCGCCGGCCCGGACCTTCAGCAGCCGCTCCAGGCCGATGCGGTACGCGGCGGCGGCCGCCGCGTGCGTGGACAGCGGCAGCCCGACCACGTCGGCGGGCCGGCGCCGGCCGCGCACCGGCTCGCGCAGCGGCGCCAGCACGGCGGCGGCGACCTCGGCGGCCTGGGCCCGGATCTCCGGTACGGCAGGGGCTGGGCCTCGGGATCCAGGACGCG